>CAIWFP010000231.1 GCA_903911985.1 uncultured Sphingomonadales bacterium | reverse complement strand
GCGCTGGTGGCCGATGGCACGATCTCCGGTTCCATCGCCAAGCAGGTGCTGGAAAAGATGCTGGAGACCGGCGAATCGGCTGGCACCATTGTCGAGCGCGAGGGGTTGAAGCAGACCAGCGACACCGGCGCCATCGAGGCGGCCGTCGCCAAAATTCTCGCCGACAATGCCGACAAGGTGGAACAGTTCCGCGCCGGCAAGGAGGCGCTGTTCGGCTTCTTCGTCGGGCAAACGATGAAGGCCATGGCCGGCAAGGCCAATCCGCAGATCGTGAACGATCTGGTGCGCAAGGCACTTGCCAACTGAGTGGATAAGGTAAATTACCGTATCTTCACAGTAGGGTGCGGCGATGATGGCAGGCAGGTGGAACGGATGGGCGTGGTGTTTGGGCCTGCTGGCCCTGCTCTCCACCGACGAGGCACTGGCCCGGGGGCGAACCATAATCGCCCTTCGCCCCCGGGCTCCCGCCACGCCCATGCCGCCGCCGGTGGCGCCCGATCCCGGCGAGCGCGCGGATCAGACCGATAGCCCGCCTCCGGATGGCGAAGTTCTCGACAATGCCGCCGTTATCCGCCTGTCGCGGGCCGGGCTGACCGAACCGGTCGTTGCCGCGATGATCCGCGACACCAGGGGCCATTACGACATCTCCACCCCGGCGCTGGTGGCGCTGAGCAAGGCGGGCGTGCCCGGCGGCGCCATTGCCGCGATGATCAAGGTGCAGCGCGCGGGCGAGGCGGCAGTGGTCAATCCCGAATCGCCCAACCCCGCCCAGCCGCACCCGGCCGGGGTCTATGTGCTGGCGCGATGGTTGCCGCAGGAAAAGATGCTGGCGTTAAGACCCATCACCACCACCCGCACCACCTCGGGCAGCCTCTTGGGCTATGCCTATGCCGGGGGGCTGATCCCGGTGTCCTATCGCGCCATCCTGCCCCAGCCGCATGCCGCGATGCTGGCGGGAGAGACGCGGCCAACCTTCTATTTCTTCACCGGCGCCGCCACCGGATCGCAGCATCTGACCACCGTGTGGGGCGCGGCGCCAAACCCCGAGGAAGTGAGTCTGGTGCGCTTTGCCACCACCCACAACGGGCGCGAGGTGAAGATCGGCAGCTTCAATATTCGCGGGGCCCGGCTGGGGGTGGATGAGCGCGACGCGCTGCCCTTTGACGTGAAGGAAGTGGCCCCGGGCGTAGTGGCGGTGCAGCCGGAGGTGGACTTGGCCCCCGGCGAATATGGCTTCATCCAGACGGTGGGCGGTGTGGGTGTCGGCGCGGCGCAGGCATCCACCTCTTCGGCGCGGGTGTTCGATTTCGCCGTGGCCGATGCGGCGATGGTCAGCGCGGGGATCGTCAGCCATGAAAGCGCCAAGGGCAGGGCCGAGCAGGTGCAGGGCAGCAATGCGCCGGTGATGGTGCGGATCTATCCGGGGGGCGGCGGGCGGTCGGGAACGGGCAGGGTGCCGCCGGCCAAGAAGCTGCCCAATTCGTCGCCTTCGCTTTATCCGAAGTGAGGAGTATGAAGGGATAGACGCAGGGGCGTTACGCCCCTGCACCCCATTCCTGTCATTGCCGCGCCACGGGTTCACCCTCGCGCTAGGCCGCCGCGCCGCAGGCTGCTAAAGCCGCTTTGCGGCAAGGCGCCCCGCCGAGAGGCAAACGCTGAGCAGGACAGTAATGGGGTTTGGGGCCTAAGGCCCCAAGACTTTCCCCCTATCCTTTGCCTTAAACCCCGTCACTCCCCCGCCTTCATTACCTCCACCGGCATGCCCAGCCCCTGCACTTGCGGCAAGACCAGCTTGGCATCGCCCACCACCACGAAGGTGAGGCCCTCCGGTTGCAGCCAGCTTTGCGCGGCCTTGTCGAGCGCGGCGCCATCCAGCGCGCGCAGGCGGGCGGGCAGGGTGGCGTAATAGTCGGCGGGGCGATGCAGCCGCTCGTTGGCCTCGATCTTGGCCAGCAGTTGCGCGTTGGTTTCAAAGCCGTTGGGAAGGCTGCGGATATTGCCTTCGGTCGCCCGTTCGCGCTCGGTGGCGGTGGTGGGGCGGGTGGCGGGATAGGCGGCCATATCGGCGATGATCGCGCGGATGGCATCGCCGGTGCGGTCGGTCTGGACGGGGGCGGTGACGATCAGGCTGCGCTGGCCCACGGGTTCGCGCAACTGGGTGTGGACGCCATAGCTCCAGCCCTTTTCCTCGCGCAGGTCGGTGTTGAGGCGGGAGAGGAAATCATTGCCCAGCACCTGATTGGCGAGATTGGCCGCGTCCTTTGGTGGCTCGCCGGGGGCGAGGGCACCGCGCAAGGGGAGCACCCGCCCGGCGCGGATGACCGATTGCGGGCTGTGCGGGTGGTCGATCACCACGATGCGTGCGGAGCCCGTCGGGGGAGGGGCGGCAAGGGGCTTCACTGGCGCCGGCCCGTTCGCGTGCCAGTTGCCAAAGGCCCGCTCCAGCAGCGGCAGAGCCTGCGCCATGGTCACGTCGCCGACTATTGTGACGCGGGCGAGGTCTGGTCGCAGCCAGCGGTCGTGTGTGGCGCGCAGGGACGCGGGTGTGGCGGCGGCGATGGCGGCATCATTGCCCAGCCCGTCGCCTGGCTGGCCATAGGGGTGGTGCGGGCCAAACAGCAGCGGATCGAGTGTGCGCGCGGCAAGGGCGTTGGGCGATGACAGCACCTCGGCCAGTTCCGCCTGCCGCTGGGCCTTCAGGCGCGCCACATCATCGGCTGCAAAGGCGGGATGCCGCACAAGATTGGCCAGCAGTGCCAGCGACGGCGCGAGATTGGGCGACAGGGCGTCGAGCGTGATGGTGCTCTCGTCCAGCCCTTGCGCCGTGGAGATGCTGGCGCCCAGCCGCTCCTCGGCCTCGCGCAATCCGGTGGCGGAAAGGTGCCCGCCCGCGGCATCGGTGCCTTCCTCCAGGGCGGCGAGCATTAGCCCCTGCCGACCCGGGGCACTGCCCGCGCCAATGCCAGCATCGGCGGCAATGCCCGCATCGAAGCTGAGCGCGACCAGCACGCGCGGCACCGTGCCGTGGCGGGCCAGCGTGACGGCCATGCCATTGGACAGGCGGGCGTGTTCGATGGTGGGCAGGGTGAGGCTGGCCACTGGCGCCACCCTGGGCATCGCGCGTGGCGGCCCGGAGGGGATGGCGGGAGAGGGCGTCCCGGCATCCGGCGCGGGGGCGGGTCGTGTCGCCTCATCGCCCCAGCCGCCCATGCTTTCGCCCTTTTCGGTGCGTTCGCCGGGGGTGAGGGTAAGCGAGAAGGCCGGGCGGCCAAGCCAGCGGCGCACGGCATCGCGCACCTGCACTGGCGTCAATGCCGCGATGCGAGCCAGCTCGGCCTTGTAGAATCCGGCGTCCCCGGCATAGAGCAGCCCTTCGGCCAGTGTGCCGCCCTTGCCGCCAAAGTCGCCGATTTTCTCCATGCCGGCCACGCTGCCGCGCACGGCCTGCAGGGCGGCGCGGTGGAGTTCGTCGGCGCTGGGGCCTTGTGCCACGAAGCGGGCGATTTCGGCGTCGAGCGCGGCTTCGGCCAGCTTGCGGTCCACCCCCGGTTTTATCTCCATGGAGACGCTGATGGTGCTGGTCGCCTCATGCTGTTCCACACTGGCCGAAACCGAGACGGCGAGTTGCCGCCCCCGCACCAGCGCATTGTCCAGCCGCGAGGAGGCCAGCCCCCCCAGCACCCGCATGCCGACATCCAGCGCGGGCTCGTCGGGCGCGGTAAGGCCGGGGCCGCTCCACGCGCGGGTGAGGCGGGTGGTGGCCACGGCGTCGGTCATTTCCCGCGAGGCAGGCGCGGGCAGGGTGACCGGGCCAGCCGACACGGGTGCCACGGCGGGGCCAGCGGGAATGTCGCCGTAATATTTCTCCACCAGCGCGCGGGCGGTGGCGACATCAATGTCGCCGGTCAACACGAGGATGGCGTTGTTCGGCGCGTAATGTTCGGCATACCAGCGGCGCACATCGCCCAGCGTCGCCGCGTCGATATCGGCCATGCTGCCGATGGTGGCGTGGCGATAGGGGTGGCCCACGGGATAAAGCCCCTCGCCAATGGCGTAATCGACCAGACCGCCGGGCTGGTTGTCGTCCTGCCG
>CAIWFP010000230.1 GCA_903911985.1 uncultured Sphingomonadales bacterium | reverse complement strand
CACCACCTATCCCGGCAAATATTTCACCGGCGATGGCTGCCGCCGCGACGAGGACGGCTATTACTGGATCACCGGCCGCGTGGACGACGTCATCAACGTCTCCGGCCACCGCATGGGCACGGCGGAAGTCGAAAGCGCCCTCGTCGCCCACGCCAAGGTCGCCGAGGCCGCCGTCGTCGGCATGCCCCACGAGATCAAGGGGCAGGGCATCTACGCCTATGTCACGCTGAACGCCGGCGAGGATGGCGACGAAGCGATCCGCGCCGAACTCGTCCGCTGGGTCCGCAGCGAAATCGGCCCCATCGCCACCCCCGACGCCATCCACTTCACCCCCGCCCTGCCCAAAACCCGCAGCGGCAAAATCATGCGGCGCATCTTGCGCAAGATCGCCGAGGGTGATGTGTTGTCGCTGGGCGATACGTCAACGCTGGCTGATCCTAGCGTTGTGGACGCGCTGATCGAGGGGCGGGTCGAGGTGAAGGCTTAAGGGGGTAAGGTTAAGGTGCGAGGGGATTATCCCCTCGCGCTCCCCGGGCATGGGGTTGTGTCAGCAGGCGACCTCATTGCGGATGATCGATGATTGGCTAGGGTTGTTAGACAGCAATCCTAAGGAATGGCCACTTTTGGCAAGGATCTTGGGCAATGCCAGTGTGGGCTTGGTTATTTTACGTGCTGGGGATTGCCCAATTTAGCTTTTGGCTATGGGCAGCTTGGCGCAAAAAGTCCTTTAAATACGGCACTGTCGTGTGCTCTTTGGACGAATCGCCGATCTATTTTTGGTTTTTCGTATTCGTCGTCGGAGTTGGCGAGATTTTCCTCGTCGTTTTGTTCAGCCTCGCCGTTATATCTGCGATCTGGGGGCCAATCTTTCATCAGTGATCAAGTGCTGTGGAGTATCTGCTTCCCACCCAATCCTAGACCCGGCCATTCCGCGAAGCGGGTCGAAATCCTGAACTTCGCCCCAACACGCGACCCCGCAGGCCCAACCCAAACCCCACCAATGCCGGGGAGCGCGAGGGGATAATCCCCTCGCACCTATCCCTTAAAACTTACCTTAAAAACCCCCTCAAGCCGCCAACGGCAGCGGCGCGATCTCGCCGGAGAGATACAGCCGCTTGGCCTTGGCGCGGCTGAGCTTGCCCGAGGAGGTGCGCGGCAGGCTCTTGGGGGGCACCAGTTCCACCACACAGTTCATGCCGGTGATCGAGCGTACCTTCTCGCGGATTTCCTCGTGCAGGCGGGCGCGTTCGACGGGGTCGGAGACGCGGCAATGCACCAACACGGCGGCGGTTTCCTCGCCGGTTTCGGTCTCAAGGCTGAAGGCGGCGATGTCGCCCTGATGGAAGCCGGGGAGCTGTTCCACGGCCCATTCAATGTCTTGGGGCCAGTGGTTCTTGCCGTTGACGATGATCATGTCCTTGGCGCGGCCGACGATGAACAGGTAGCCATCGACCATATAGCCCATGTCGCCGGTATCCAGCCAGCCGTCGATCAGGCAGGCCTCGGTGCTTTCGGGGTCGCGGAAGTAGGAGTGCATGATGCTGGGGCCCTTGCACCACACCTTGCCGATCTGGTGGTCGGTGAGGACCTTGCCGGCCTCGTTGCGCACTTCGAGAGCCATATCGCGCACCGGCTTGCCGCAATTGACGATGGCGCGATAGCGGGCCGGGCGCGACAGGTCGCGCGGGCAGCCGGACAGGCGCTCTTCCTCGACCAGCTCCACGCGGATGCCCTCGCCCGGGGGCATGATGGTGACCGATAGGGTGGCCTCGGCAAGGCCATAGGAGGGCAGGAAGGCGTTGGCCTTGAACCCGGCCTCGGCATAGGCGTTGACGAAGCCCTGCATTACATCGGGGCGGATCATGTCGGCGCCGTTGCCGGCGATGCGCCAGCGCGACAGGTCGAACCGTTCGGACACGGCGGTCTGGCTGGAGACGCGGCGGGCGCAGATGTCATAGCCGAAGGTGGGCGAATAGCTGATCGAGCCGCCGGGGTTGCGGCTGATCATGTCGAGCCAGGCCAGCGGGCGGCGGGCGAAATCCTCGGTCTTGAGGTAATCGGCCGAGACCTGATTGGCGATGACCGACAGGAAGCAGCCGACCAGCCCCATGTCGTGAT
>CAIWFP010000229.1 GCA_903911985.1 uncultured Sphingomonadales bacterium | reverse complement strand
TGATCAAGCATCATGCGGCGGGTCGATCCGGGCGGCAATGTCCCGCCGCCGCTGAAACACCTGCCTAGCTGGCGGTTGTACCCGCCCTGCTGTCGATCAGATCCCGGGCGATGACGATCTTCATCACCTCCGATGTCCCCGCAAAGATCCGGAAAATCCGCGCATCTGCATAAAGCTGGCAGATGGGATATTCCTGCATATAGCCCGCCGACCCATGCAGCTGCAGGCATTCGTCCACCACCCTGCCCTGCACCTCGCTGGTCTTGAGCTTCAGCGCGGCGGCTGTGGCCGGGTCCAGCTGCCCGGCGTTGAACAGGCGCACGCAATGGTCGAGAAAGGCCTGACTTGCCTCAACCTCGGTCAGCATTTCGGCCAGCTTGAACTTGGTGTTCTGGAAATCGACCAGCCGCTGGCCAAAGGCCTTGCGCTCCGTGACAAAATCCAGCGTCAGTTCGATCGCCCGGCGTGACCATGGCAGCGATTGCCCGGCGGTGGTCAGCCGCTCCTCGGCCAGACCATTGCGCATATAGTCAAAGCCCTTGGCGGGATCACCGATGACATGGATCGGCTGCAACACCATGTCGTCAAAGAAGATTTCGGCCGTATCCTGCGTGGCAAAGCCCAGCTTTTCCAGTTTCCGCCCACGCCGGAACCCGGGCGCCGCCGCCTCCACCAGAAACAGCCCAAGGCTGCGCGGGTTGGCCGGGTCCGTCTTTGCGGCCACAACAAAGATATCGCCGATGATGCCATAGGAAATATAGGTCTTTGAACCGTTCAGCACCCATGTCCCGTCGGCCTGCCGGTCGGCGCGGGTCTTGAAACCGGCGATATCGCTGCCGGCATCGGGCTCGGTCATGGCGATGCCGCAGATCATCTCGCCACTGGTCAGCCTTGGCAGGAAGTGGCGCTTTTGCTCCTCGCTGCCGAATTTGGCGATATAGGGCGGCGCGTTGCGGTTGAGCGCCCCCATCCACATGCCGGATTCCAGCGAATGCGCCGCCTCCTCCTGCATGATCTGGTCATAGCGGTAGTCGGCAAGGCCCAGCCCGCCAAATTCCTCGTCGACCCATGAACACAGGAACCCCAGCGCCCCGGCCCTGGTATAGACCGCGCGGTCGATCATCCCCTGTTCGCGATAGCGGGCGCGGTTGGGCAGCACCTCGCGCTCGAGAAAGGTGCGGAACGACCGGCGAAAGGCCTCATGCTCTGCTTCGTAATGATTGCGGATCATCGCCATGGTTTGCAGCCTCTCGTTCTCGAAAAATCAGGTCGGGATCAAGCCGGTTTTTCAGCCCGCGCCTGCGGCAACGCGCCCCGCGTCACCAGCCGGGTGATTTCGTGGCGCAACAGGTCAAACGGCACACCGGGGTCGAGCTTGCCCGCCATGGCCAGCACCACCAGCCCGTGAATACCCGCCCAATAGACATGGCCCAGCACCGCCGGGTCGCCCTGCAACAGCCCGGAGGCCACCATATCCTCGACATAGGAGGTCAGCATCAGCCGCGAGCGTAGCTCGGCCTCGCGCAAAGCGTCGGTCTTGTCCTCGTCGGGCTGGGCGAAGGCGAACATCAGCTGATAGGCGTTGGGCTCGTCAAAGGCGAAATCGACATAGGCCTGCCCCACCGCGCGCGAGCGGTCCCACAGGTCGCCGGGACCGGCATAGGCCTCCTCCAGCCGCTGGGCGAAGCGGTTATGCGCCGCCGCGCGGGTCATCGCGAGAAGTTCGTTCTTGTTGCGAAAATAGCGATAGAGCGATGCCGCCGTCCACCCCAGCTCCGCCGCGATGGAGCGCAACGAGGTCTCGGCCAGCCCGCGCGTGGCGAACTGCCGCTCCGCCACGGCCCGGATCCGGGCGCGGCAGGCATCAACCTGATCCTCGGTGAGCAAGACAGCCATGGCACTTGTCATACTTTACACTGTTCGTTATGCAAGTGCCAAACGCTGTATAGTATGCCGCAAGCAGAACGCCGCGCACCACGAAAGCGACCTGCCCGCCAACCGAAAGACCACCCTCATGTCCCTGCCTGCCCTGCTCCGCTCGCGCCTGTCGATCCCGGCGATCGCCTCGCCGCTGTTCATCATCTCGACGCCGGATCTGGTTATCGCCCAGTGCCGGGCGGGCATCGTCGGCTCCTTCCCCTCGCTCAACGCGCGCCCCTCGGGCACCTTCGAGCAATGGCTCCAGCGCCTGTCCGCCGAACTGACCGACAAGGACGCGCCCTATGCGGTCAACCTCATCGTTCACGCCACCAACGCGCGGCTCGAAGAGGATCTGGCGCTCTGCGTGAAGTACAAGGTGCCCATGGTCATCACCTCGCTGGGCGCGCGCGAGGATGTGTTTGACGCCATCCACTCCTATGGCGGCATCGTCTTCCATGATGTGATCGATAACGCTTTTGCCAAAAAGGCTGTCGCCAAGGGCGCCGATGGTCTGGTCGCGGTCGCCACCGGCGCGGGTGGCCATGCCGGCACGCTGTCGCCCTTTGCGCTGATTCAGGAAATCCGTCAGTGGTGGAAAGGCCCGCTGGCGCTGTCTGGCGCCATCGCCACCGGCGATGCCATATTGGCGGCACAGGCCATGGGCGCCGACCTTGGCTATATGGGCTCGGTGTTCATCGCCACAAAGGAGGCCAATGCCGAGCCCGACTACAAGCAGATGGTGGTCGACAGCGCGGGCGAG
>CAIWFP010000228.1 GCA_903911985.1 uncultured Sphingomonadales bacterium | reverse complement strand
TCGGCGCCGGATTTGCAGTGGAGCAGGGCCGGGGTCTGCATGGTCTGCCAGAGATGGTGGAGGTCGAGGATGCTCTCGCGGGTCGGGGCGCGTTTGGATTTCATGGGCAGGTCGATGAAGTCCAGCCCCAGGCGGGCGGCGGCGGCGCGGGAGAGGGCGTCTGAGCCGTTATTGGCGGGGCCGCGCAGGTTGATGACCGTGCGCAGGCCGAGGCGGGCCTTGAGCGCGTGCAGGCGGGCTGGCGTGGGGTGGTTGGAGCGCCAGATGCGGCCGGGGATCACCGGGGCGAGGTTGGTCCAGGCCAGGCGGAAGATGGCGTGGTCGATGAACAGGGCGTTGGCCCAGGCGCGGGCGCGGGCGGATTTGGTGCCGAGCGGGAAGCGGTGGGGGTTGGTCATAGGGGTCGTCTTAGCGGAAAAACGATCCGGTTTCCGCAGTACAGATCAAACAGGCTGACCGCTTCCCGCAGGGCGTGCTTGCGCAGCACCCCAGCCGGTAGTCACGCGATGTCAGACCTTTTGCGGCGGAGAAAGCCCACCGCAGCTGCGCCGGCTGCCAGCAATAGCGCGGATGCGGGTTCTGGGACGTCCGTGGCGGTACCGGGCGTACCAAAGCTTGTCCCGGCGTCTGTGGCAAATATGAAGTCGCTGGAGGGCATGTAGATCGATGACGTATTTGGGTGTGGGTAAGGGGTTATTACAAACTGGGCACTCGCTCCCAAGCCCGTGAACAGAAACCACATCCCCGCGCCGGTCGAGATGGACACTGGATTAAACTGATAAAATCCATTGGAATTATAAAAGTCCGGCAGATTGACGGTATTTGACGTGTTCGGAACGTCATAGACGAAGCTGATGGCCGAAAAGCCCGTCCCCGCAGTCACGTGCATGTTCATGCTCGTAACACTGGTCACATTCGAGCCATCATACTGATAGACGACATCACCGGATAAAACCGATCCGTTGCTGAATGTCGCTCCGGAGACCGTCAGTGTCGATGTGAGTGTTGCGGCCTGCGCGGCCACCATGGGGGCGAAAATCATGCTCAAGCCGATAGCGGCACGCTTGATGGCCAGCATCATGGTCTGACGCCCCTTCGGATCATTGCCCAACGTTAAGTCGTTACGTTTGCCTTGGGCGGCAAATAAACATGGATCCGGTCCAAAAACAACATCGAAAATCTGTAATTGCTGTTTTCGCTGAGTTTTCACAAATGCCCGGCCCTTGCGAGCGCTTGGGTGTACGGCGACCGTGGCTGGGGGCACTTGCCGGGGGGCGTGCCGTGCGCCTGTTTGCATTGCTTTGCGGGCTTGTTGCGGGGTACGGGCGAGGGGCGGAGAGGAGTGGGGTATGGGTGAGGGTGAGAAGCGGGGCATGATCTCGGCCGATTGGCTGCGGGAACGTGGGAGGGCGATGCCCGATCTCAATCCGGGCGGGGTGCCGACCTTCCGGGTGGAGATGCGGCCGGAATGGATCGATGAGAACGGGCATATGAATACCGGGGCCTATTACCTGGCCATGCAGCCGGCGACGATTTCGGCGCTCATTTTGTGGGGGCTGAGTTTCGAGGAGCGGGCGCGGCATAACC
>CAIWFP010000227.1 GCA_903911985.1 uncultured Sphingomonadales bacterium | reverse complement strand
GGTTGCGAAGGACCGGCACCGCCTTTTCGCTGTTCCGCTCCGCTACAAGGCGCGCGGCGGGCGGTTCCAGCATTATGCGCATCTCGTACAGATCACCGATCGTCACGTTGCGAGCTTGCAACGTTATGCCCGCGGCCCGGGCGATCATCTCATAATTGGGCGCACTGATCCGCGCACCGCCCCGCGCACCACGGGCCACAGTCACCAGGCCTTCAGATTCCAGAATGCGCACGGCTTCGCGGATGGTCGGGCGCGAAACCTCGAATTCGGCGATCAACTGAGCCTCGGCAGGCAGGGTATCGCCATCCGCAAGCTCACCGCGGATGATCGCGTTGCGAATTTGCTTGGCCACCAGTTCAGCGGTCTTGGGCACGCGCACCGCCTCGGCGTTGCTCTGCCAGTTTGCCACTGGAATGGAGGCGAATCCCGAGAATCCTTCAGACAATTTAAATTCCTTGTTCATCGGCGTCTAAATGGCCCATTCACGGCTTTTTCGCAAGTGCCGCATGGCATTTTGGGGGTCTTGCCAAATGTCATATTACTTCTGTAGATGATAATGGCCAAGACTCATCCGACGTGAGAGTCGGGTGCAAAACAGAATCACGAAATATACGTGGGGAGAGGATACGGCAATGAACGTGCATGCACCTAACACAGCGGGCACCAGCCAAGGCAGCGGCATCATTCCCGCCGAAAACTACATCTCGCCCGAGTTTGCAAAGCGCGAGGCGGAACTCCTGTGGGGCCGGGTTTGGCAGATGGCCTGTCGCGAGGAAGAGATCCCCAAGGTCGGCGATTTTTACACCTATGACATCTGCGACCAGTCGGTGGTGGTGGTCCGGGTGGCAGCCGATGAGATCAAGGCCTATCACAATGTCTGCCCGCATCGTGGCCGGACGCTTACCGAGGGTTGCGGGCATGCCGCCCGCCTGTTCTGCAAGTACCACGGTTGGTCATGGTCACTCGACGGAACAATCGCCAAAGTCGTCGATCGCCACGAATGGCCAGAAGCCATGGTCAGCGACGAGGAACTGAACCTGATGCCGGTGAAGGTAGGTCGCTGGGCCGGCTGGATCTACATCAATCTGGATCCCGAGAGCGTCAGCCTGGAGGACCATCTGGCCCCCGCCAAGGCCTACCTTGACCCGTTTGATCTGGGCGGCCTGCGCTACCATTGGCGCAAATCCGCTATCATGAACTGCAACTGGAAAGTCATATTGGAAGCCTTCAACGAGGGCTATCATGTGCAAACGACGCACAGCCAGATGCTGCGCTATTTCGATGACTGGACGCAGAGCTACGCCCACGGACGCCATGCCCATTTCGGCTATTGGGAATCATTGCCCATGGGCTCGCGCTCGCCCCGCCTCACTGGTGGAGCGCCAACCGAGGACATTCGCCCCGGGATCCGTGATTACATGGACGATATGGCCGTGACTTTGAACGCCGGCTCGTCGGTTCAGGCGGTCCATGCCGGACGCCGGGTGGAACAGGAAGTACCGCCAGGCACTCCGCCGATGGAGGTGCTGATGAAGTTCGGCCAGTTCCTCTATGAGCATGCGATATCACTTGGCCTGAAGTGGCCGGACATCTCGGCCGAACAGATGCAGGCTGCGGGGATTGATTGGCACCTGTTCCCGAACCAGATCATGCTCATGGGGCCGACCGGCCTGCTGGGCTATCGAGCCCGCCCCTTGGGCAATGACCCCGACAAGTGCATCTTCGACGTCTATTCGATGCAGCGCTATGCTGAAGGGCAGGAACCAAAAAATGTCGAGGTTGAATGGAGCCAGAATCTGGATGACAAGGACTTCTGGGGCCTGATCCTGACGCAGGATTTCGCCAATGTGGCAGAAGTTCAAAAGGGCATGAAATCCAAGGGCTTCAAGGGCGCTCGCCCTAATCCGCTTCAGGAAGTTGCAGTACTGAACTTCCACCGGGCACTCACCGAATTCATGGACAAGGGGTACGCCGCATGAGCAACTGGGACGAAACCCGCGATTTCGTAATCATCGGCAGCGGTGGCGGCTCGATGATCGCCGCACTTGCCATAAAGGATGCGGGCAAGGATCCGCTCATCCTCGAGAAGACTGACAAGGTGGGCGGATCGACCGCAATGTCTGGCGGGGTATTCTGGATCCCCAATCACCCGCTTCAGGCGCGCGAGGGCATCAAGGACAGCGCCGAGATGGCCCGGACCTATCTCGACGCGGCGGTCGGCGACGTCGGCCCCTCGACATCCCGCGCACGCAAGGACATGTTCCTGGATATGGGGCCCAAGATGGTCGATTATCTTGAGGCCAAGGGCATGCCTTTCCTGCGCTGCGACGGCTGGTCGGACTATCATGATGACCTACCGGGGGGTTGCCCGGAAAGCCGCTCGCTGGCAGTCGAACCCTTTGCGGCGGCCACACTCGGCAAGGAGTGGCAGGGCAAGCTGCGCCGGGGGCTATCATCGGTTGTGGTTCGCGGCTCCGAGGCGCGCAAGCTGATGCTGATGAAGCGGACCTGGCTTGGCAAGTTCATCGCACTCAAAATCGGGCTTCGCATGGCGGGAAGCATGCTGCTCGGCAAGGACCTGGTCGGTGCCGGCACAGCTATTCAGGGGCGCATGCTCAAGATGGCGCTCGACCACCATGTCGAAATCCGCAACCTTGCCGGGGTCACCGAACTGATCGTGGAAGATGGCCGGATCGTTGGCGTGATTTCAGAAAAGGACGGCAAACCTTGGCGGATCGGGGCCCGTGATGGCGTGCTGATCAACGCGGG
>CAIWFP010000226.1 GCA_903911985.1 uncultured Sphingomonadales bacterium | reverse complement strand
AGCGCAGCAGCCTGCCCCTGTCCTCGCTGATGACCCGGCGGAGCAGGGGACGATAGCTGGTCACCGCCACATCCCGCGGCAAGGCAAACATTGCGTGAATCTGTGGCGACAATTCCAGCCTGCGGGTGCCAAAGTCCCACAGCATGGTGCCAATGCCGGCGACCCGCTGGGCGTCGAGCAACTGCCGCGTGCGGCGGGCCAGATTGCGCTTCAGCGTTTCCTTGCCGGCGACCAGCTCCTCGTTGCTGAGCGCCAGGACCCGGCTTTTTTGTTCGAGCAGTGCTTCGGCGGTTTTGCGCGCCGTTTCCGCCCGGGCCAGCCGGCGTTCGAGCAGGGCGATGCGCTCCTCGGCGGAGCGTGGCTCGAAATTCGCCAGACTGGGCCCGGTTGCGCGTTCGCTGGTGGTGGACAGGATTGGCAAGGGAGTCTCTCTATCCGCCTGTGGTCAGGGAGCCGGGACGGATAACGAAGCGGGCCTCGTGGGATCCGGCGATGCTGGCGTCGCGCTCCACCTCGAAATCTTCGTCGAAATGGGCGATGGTGCCGGTGATGAGGCCAAAGGCGACATCAGCCAGCGGGCGGTGAGAGGAATAGGCGAGGGTCATGTTCGGACCGTCGGTGGTGGCCAGCACGCGCGGTGTCAGCGCGCCGGGATAGAGCTTTTGCACCTCGCGATGAATGTGGCCGTCGATATCGCGCAGAAAACTATGGGCATCGGCATAGCCCTCGAACATCTCCGGATAGAGCACGGCAAAGCGCGCGGCGAGCCAGCAACCATAGCTTTGCGCCAGATCGGCAACCGGGCGTTCCACGAGGTCCGCGAGGGTAACCAGCAAGGCCAGTGCCTCGTGATGCGAGTAATTGCCGACGGACGAATAGCCGCCGCCGCTTGCGATGTCGGCGCGGGTAATCATGGCGTCGGCGATCGCCGGGGAGAAGGTTTCCTCCACCCATCCGATCAATTCGACGAAAATTACGCCTTTCATTTCAAGACCCCGCATGCGCTTCGAACAGGCTTGCAAGCAAGTGTCATGCCATCGATGGGCTTTGGGATATTCGCGAGGGTCTGGACGGTTGGCGCCTGCCTTTCCGGTGATCGATATTGCACAATGCAAATATATCGTCGCAAAATGCAAAGACGTTTGCAATTTGCACAGGGCGCTCGGCGAATTTTGACCGAATAATCCCGCCCCCCCGACCCTGGAAGCCGCAGCGGACAGTATCAGGCAGGCGGATTTGTCTGATCGGCAACCCGGACGATGACCTTGCCGATGTTGCGCCCGGTCAGCATCCGCTCATAGGCGGTAAGCACGTTCTCAAGTCCCGCTGTCTCGTCAAAACGGACGGTAAGCCTGCCCTCATCCATCCAGCCCCTCAGCCGTGGCAGCAGCTGCGCGCCGCGTTCGAGGAAATCGGGGATGAAAAATCCTTCAACCCGCAGGCGCCGCATCAGGATCTGGTCGAAGTTGGCCGGGCCCGGCATCGGCGCGTCGCTGTCATAGCTGGCAAGCAGGCCGCAAATGGCGACGCGTCCGTAATGCGCCATGTTGGGCAGCACCGCATCCAGTATCGGCCCGCCGACATTGTCGAAATAGGCGTTGAGCCCGCCCGGAACATTCGCCAGCGCGGCGGCGACATCCTCCCCCTTGTAGTCGATAGCCAGATCGACCCCGAGTTCGTCGCGCAGATAGCGGCATTTTTCCGGCCCCCCGGCGATGCCGACGACCTTTGCGCCAAGGTTGCGCGCCACCTGACAAGCCAGACTGCCGGTGGCCCCGGCCGCCGCGGATACGGCCACCCATTCGCCCGGGCCAACCCCGGCCACCTCGGCAATGCCGACATAGGCGGTCCAGCTGTTCATCCCCAGGGCGCCGAAATGCTGGCGCGGATCCCGGACAGTCTCGTCGAGCTGTTCCAGCCCGGCCTCGTCGGGCAAAAGGGTGGCATAATCCGCCCATTGCCCAAACCCGCGCACCAGCGCACCATCGGCGAAGCGCCGGTCCCGGCTTGCGACCACCCGCCCGAGGCACAGGCCCACCATCTTCGAACCCAGCGGCAGCGGCGGCTGATAGCCGTCGGTGCGCGGGCTCATCCACATGCGCGTGCCCGCATCCATCGACAGCCACTGGGTCGCGACGCGCACTTCGCCATCACCCAAGGGGCCGAGCCTTTCCTCGCGCAGGGTCAACGCATCGGCGAAATCATGCCCAGTGGGATGCCGATCAAGCTGCCAGAAACGATTTTTCATCATGGAGGGCCTCCTGCCGCGCCGGAATGCAGCAAGCTTTCGGTGCTTGCCGTTTGCGGCCAACATGGGCGCTTTGGCCAGCGCGCCCTTATTTTCAGTGGGCGGAGATGCCGTTCAGCCAAGCGGGCGCAGCGGTTCGGATCCATCCCAATCGCGGGCGGCATCGCGCATCATGGCAAACAGCGCCTCGCTGCCGGCCATCGGCTGCAGCAGTTCGACGACATGGCCTGGACCACCGCCCGCATCGACGTAGATCACTTCGCCGGTGTCGCCCACCTTGCCCTCCACCAGAACCTCAGCGCCAATCTCGGCACAGGCGCGGCGCGCCTCGGCGATGGATTCAACGAAGATGCAGATGTGGTGGAGCCGGTCCCTGACGCCATATTCGCCATTGTAGATCGAGGGCGCGTCATTCTCCACGCGGATCAGCTCGATCTGGATATCACCCCAATAGCCGATGGCGATGGAGAACATCGCCTCGGTCGGCACGCCGCGATAGCGCATGCCGCCCAGCTGGATGTTCTCCATCAGGAAGAACGGCCCAACGCCCATCGTCTGCGTCCAGTGCCGCAGGGTCGCGTCGAAATCGGTGGGCAGAAACGCCAGCTGGATGACATCGCCCAGGGCTTTGATCGGGCCGCATTTGATCATCGGAAACCTCCCATGGGCGCAAGGGCCCGCCAAATCACACAAACAGTTCGTCGGGATTTTCGATCAACCCCTTGAGCGTGGCGAGGAAAGCGGCACCGGCGGCGCCATCAATGGCGCGGTGGTCCACCGACAGGGTCAGGCCGATGCGGCTCTCGAAGGCGAGGGCACCGCTGGCCGTCTCGGTCGGCTGGCGGGTAATCGCGCCCACCGCCAGGATCGCCGCTTGTGGCGGATTGATGATCGCGTCGAAGTCCTCGATGCCGAACATGCCCAGATTCGAGATCGAGAAAGTGCCGCCATCCATATCCTCGAACGACAGGCGCCCGGCGTTGGCCTTGTCGATCAGGGCGCGGCTGGCGGCGGCGATCTGGTCGATCCGCATCCGGTTCGCCTGACGCAGGATCGGGGTGACAAGGCCCTTGGGGCTGGCCACCGCGATGGCGATGTCGGCATGGGGGAAGCGGTGAACCGCCTCGCCGTGAACCTGCACGTTGATGTCGGGATGGCGCACCAGTGCCAGCGCCACCGCCTTGATCATATAGTCGTTAACCGAGGCCTTGCAGCCCAGCACGGCATTGGCGGTCTTGCGCGTGGCCATCAGCGCGTCGGTGCGGGCGCTGATCCTCAGGTAAAAATGGGGCAGGTCGCGCTTGGCTTCGGTCAACCGGCGGGCGACGATCTTGCGGATCTTGTCGAAAGGCACGATTTCCGGGCGGTTTTCGCCGGGGCGGAATTCCGGCGCGAAGGGCGCGGATACGGCAGCGGCTGCGGGCACCAGCGCCAGCACATCGGCCTTGGAGATACGGCCGCGCGGGCCGGTGCCCCGAAGGCCGGCCAGATCGATGCCATGCCGGGCGGCAATCCGCCGGGCCAGCGGCGAGGCAAAGACCGCCAGATCCATTGGCCCCAGATCCATTGGCCCCCGCAGGCTCACGCGGGCCTGTGGGCGCAGAGCCTGTTGCACATCTTGATAGCTGATGCGCCCGCCCTTGCCGGAACCCTCGACACGGGCGAGATCAAGCCCTTCGAGCTCGGCCAGTTTGAGAGCCTCCGGGCTGATTGGCCGGTTGGTGGTGATTTT
>CAIWFP010000225.1 GCA_903911985.1 uncultured Sphingomonadales bacterium | reverse complement strand
TGCAGGGACAAAATAGGTACGAGGGGGTTACCCCCTCGCGCTCCCAGACCTGTCATCGTCGCGCCAAGGGTTCGGCGTCGCGCAAGGATGCCGCGCCGCAGGCATAAAAGCCGCTTCGCGGCAGGGCGTCACAGTGCAGAACAAGTGCTGGGCAAGACAGAAATGGGAGCGCGAGGGACGAGTCCCTCGCACCTACCCCCTTAACCCCACTAGGCACTTAAACCCACTGACCCCGTTCAAAATACCGGATCAAATTCCGGCGGCAGGTCGCCCTCGGAATCATCTTCCCCGGGCACGTGGATGCCGCATTCGGTCTTGTCCCAGCCGCGCCAGCGGCCCGCGCGCGGGTCTTCGCCGGGGGCTACCTTGCTGGTGCAGGGCGAGCAGCCGATCGAGGGGTAGCCCTGCGCCACCAGCGGATGGGCTGGAAGATCATGCTCGGCGAAATAACCGGCGATGTCGTCGGTGCTCCAGTCGGCCAGCGGATTGACCTTCAGGCGCCCAGCCGCGTCAGTATGATCGATCTCGAAGCGGGGCAGGCCGGCGCGGGTGTCGGACTGGAAGCCCTTGCGCCCGGTGATGGAGGCTGTGAAATCGGCCATGGCGTTGGCCAGCGGCACCACCTTGCGGATTTCGCAGCAGCCATCAGGATCATAGGACCAGCGCAGCTGGGCCTCGTCCCGGGCGGCCAGCACGGCCGCATCGGGGGTGAGGTTGACAACGCCGGTCAGCCCCAGCCGCTCGATCAGCAGATCGCGATAGGCCAGCGTTTCGGGAAAGTGGCGCAGCGTGTCGAGGAACAGCACAGGCGTTGCCGGATCGATGCTGGCCACCAGATGCAGCAGCACCGCGCTTTCCGCGCCAAAGCTGGAGACCACCGCCACCCGGCCCACCAGCTTCTCGCGCAGCACGGCGGCCAGCAGCTCCAGCGTGGAGGCACCGGCGAACCGCTCGTTCAGCGCAGCAACATCCACCTCGGTAAAGGCGGGGCTGGTGTCGATCCGGTCTATGGCCCGGCTCAAGGCTGGTGAGGTGCTCATCTGGTGCCTGTGGCGCTGCTCAGCGCGATTGCCCGTGGCGCAGCGTCCAGATGGGCGTGCGGTCATCGGCAGCGGGTTGATAGACGTTGCTCCAGCGCGACAGCGCGGCCTCTGCATCGGCATCGCTCAGCGGCGCATCGGGTGCGAAGCTGTCGAAGCCGCAGCGCCGCAAGGGCGCGAGCTGGTCGACGGCGATATCGCCCACCGCGCGCAACTCGCCGGTAAAGCCCGCCTCACGCAGGATGCGGGCCGAGGAATAGCCGCGCCCCTCGGTGAAGGCGGGGAAGTTCACCTCCACCAGCTTCAGCCGGGTAAGATAGGGCAGCAAGTCGCGGGCGTCGTCACCCGGCTCCAGCCGCACCGCGACAGCGTTGGTTTGCTGGGCGAAGGAATCGACGGTGACGGCGGGATCAGCCACCGGCTCGTCGCTGCGCAGGCGCAAATGCTGTTCAACCATTGACCGGCTCCTTGGCGTAGATGGCATCCTTGAACGGGGCCATGCCGATGCGGCGATAGGTATCGAGGAAACGCTCCTCGCCCTGCTTGTTCGCCAGATAGACGTCAGTGGCTTTTTCCACCGCGCCGACAATACCGTCCTCGTCGAAGCCGGGGCCGGTGATGGTGCCCAGCGAGCAATCCGCGCCCTCGCTGCCACCCAGCGAAAGCTGATAGTTCTCGGTGCCCTTGCGATCCACGCCAAGGATGCCGATGTGGCCGGCGTGGTGGTGGCCGCAGGCGATGATGCAGCCAGAGATCTTCAACTTCAGCTCGCCCAGCTTCTCGCCCTTGCCGTTGCTGGCGAAAGCCTGGCTGATCTTCTGCGCCACCGGGATGGAACGGGCATTGGCCAGGCTGCAATAATCGAGGCCGGGGCAGGCGATGATGTCGCCGATCTGGTCGATATTGGCGGTGGCGAGATCGGCAGCGACCAGCTTGCTCCACAGGCCGAACAGATCGGCCTTCTTCACATGCGGCAGCACGATGTTCTGGGTATGGGTCACGCGCAGCTCGTCGAACGACAGGTCGCGGCCCAGATCGGCCATCAGGCGGATCTGGTCGGCCGTGGCGTCGCCGGGGATGCCGCCTACCGGCTTGCAGCTGATGCTGACGATGGCATAGCCCGGCACCTTGTGGGGGGCGGTGTTGGTGGCTACCCATTTGGCGAAATCGGCATTGGCCAGATCAAGGCTGTCCGACAGGCCGCTCTCGAAAGCGGGGTCGGCGAAATAGGCCTTGATCCGCTCCAGCTCGGCCAGTGGCGGCTCGATGTTCCCCGCCGTATTCTGGAGCGTGAGCAGATGGGCGAATTCCGCTTCCACCTGACGGGTATATTCCGCCGCGCCCAGTTCGTGGACGAGGATCTTGATGCGCGCCTTGTACTTGTTGTCGCGCCGGCCATAGCGGTTGTATACGCGAAGGCAGGCCTCGGCATAGGTGATGAACTGGTCGAGCGGCACGAAGTCGCGGATCAGCGGCGCGATCATCGGGGTGCGGCCCATGCCGCCACCGACATAGAAGGCCGCGCCCAGCTCGCCGGCTTCATTCTTCACCAGATTGATGCCGATGTCATGCAGGCGCATGGCCGCGCGGTCGGTCTCGCTGGCGATGATGGCGATCTTGAACTTGCGCGGCAGGGTCAGGAATTCCGGGTGGAAGGTGCTCCACTGGCGGATCAGCTCGCCATAGGGGCGCGGGTCCACCACCTCGTCGGGCGTGGCACCGGCGAATTGGTCGGAGGTGGTGTTGCGGATGCAGTTGCCGCTGGTCTGGATGGCGTGCATTTCCACCGTGGCGAGATCGGCCAGAATGTCGGGCGCCTCCTCCAGCTTGATCCAGTTGTACTGGATGTTCTGGCGGGTGGTGAAATGGCCATAGCCGCGGTCATACTTGTCGGCGATGTCGCCCAGCATGCGCATTTGTGCGCCGGACAGCGTGCCATAGGGCACCGCCACCCGCAGCATATAGGCGTGCAGCTGAAGATAGAGCCCGTTCTGCAGGCGCAAGGGGCGGAAGTTCTCCTCGGAGAGCGTGCCCTCGATGCGGCGGCGGGTCTGGTCGCGGAATTCGGCGACGCGGGTGTCGACCATCTGCTGGTCGTAGTGGTCATAAACGTACATCAGATCACCCAGTTTCCGGCCGCAGGATCGGCGGGCTTCAAGGACAGGTCGAGGCGGACGGTGGGGCCAAGGGCGCGGATGCGCTCCTTGATATGGCCGGGGCGAATGCCTTCAGGCGCAGCCTCGGCCTCGATGAGATAGGCGCCATTCACCCGGCGGGCGGCCTGCTCCGTGGCAATGATGCCAGCGGCTTCGTCTCCCACCGCTGCGGCATCGTTCACGTGCAGCGACCAGCCAGAGCCGTCCCACCAGATGACCGCGCCGGTCTTCAGGTCATTTCCCGTCAGGATATTCACAGTTCACTCTCCAGCGCGAGAACGCGCAGTTCAGAATCGGGGCGGGCGGTGACCGCGCCGATGATGATGATCGATGGCCCGCGCACATGCGCATCCTCGACCAGATTGGCAAGCCCGGCCAGCGGCGCGCGCAGTACCCGCATATCCGCACGGGTGGCGTTTTCCACCACCGCGACCGGTGTTTCTGGCGCCAGGCCATCGGCGATGAGCTTTTCGGATATGGCCGATGCGGTGGCCACGCCCATATAAATGACCAGCGTGCGGCCAACGCCGGCAAGCCCGGCCCAGTTCTGCTCGGTGAGACCCTTGCATTGTCCGGCCACGAAGCTGACCACGCTGGCCGCATCGCGGTGGGTGAGCGGCATGAGCGCGGCGGCGGCGGCACCCATGGCGGCGCTGATCCCCGGCACTACCTCGACGGTAACGCCAGCGGCCTTGCAGGCCTCGGCCTCTTCGCCGCCACGGCCAAAGATGAACGGATCGCCGCCCTTCAGCCTGATGACATCGTTGCCAGCCAGCGCCTCTGCCACCAGCAGGGCGTTGATCTGCTCTTGCGGCATGGTGTGGCGGGCGCGGCGCTTTGCCACGGAAACAAGGCGCGCGGCGGGCGGAGCCAGCGCCATGATGCGCGGATCGACCAGTCCGTCATGCACGATGACCGTGGCTTGCCCGATAAGGCGCGCGGCGCGCAGGGTCAGGAGATCAGGATCGCCGGGACCGGCGCCAACCAGCCACACTTTTCCCGATGCGACCGGGCCGGGCGTGCCAGTGCTGGATTCGGGAAGGGGGGCAGGAACGTTCATCCTGTCGCATTGGCGGGATTTTTGCCAGTTGGCCAGCCAGATTGGCTTTAGCCGAGGCAAGTTCAGCTTTTGCGAGGGCTATTCAATCGCAGATTCATGCAGCAGGATGGGCAGTCGCCCCACATCTATCACTTCGCCTGTATTTGGATCATACGCGGCACTTATGCGATCGAGCCGAAATCGGCGGACGGCATTGCGTTCGAGGCATTTGGCCATCACCGCCCCGCTATCGGGGTCGAAGCGATAACATGTAATGCGACGTACCGATTCTTGCCCGTGTGCATCGGTGTATTCGATAACCAGGGGTAATTTGACAAAGAAACCGGCGAAATGGTGAGCCGGTTCTGGCGCGGCCTCTTCGGGATGGTCTGCGATTGGCGCAGAAAGGAGAACCGAGGCGGGAGCGGAAAAGTGGATCTCGGTTCCCGATGGCGATAGTCCGACCTTCGTCAACCAATTCGAGAATGTCATCTATATCCCCGCCAAGCCTCGAACCCGGCCTCCAGATCCGCGATCAGATCACCCGCATCCTCCAGCCCGATGGCCAGGCGGATGCCGAAGCGGTCCGCCTCGTCCATGCCGGGCAGCGGCCAGAGCGAGGCGGTGCGGATGGTGGCGGGGTCAACTGGCGTCGCAAGGCTCTCGAAGCCGCCCCAGCTATAGCCGATGCCGAAGAGCGAGAGCGCGTCGATGAAGGCATCGCGCGCGGCGCTGGTGCCGCCCTTCAGCACGAAGGAGAACAGCCCGCAGCCGCCGGTAAAATCGCGCAGCCACAACTCGTGTCCGGGCGAGCCCGGCAGCATCGGGCACAGCACGCGGGCCACCTCTGGCCGCCCCTCCAGCCAGCGGGCGATGGCGATGGCACTGGCCGTCTCGCGCTCCAGCCTGATAGCCATGGTGCGAAGCCCGCGCAGCACCAGCGCGGCGTCATCGGGGCTGACCACCTGACCCAGCATTTGCGCGCGGCGGCGCAGTTTTTGATAGAGCGCCTCGCTGGCGCTGGCGCTGCCCATCATCACATCGGAATGGCCGCCGACGTGCTTGGTCAGGCTCATCACGCTGATGTCCACACCATGCGACAGCGCGGCAAAGCCGAGCGGGCTGGCCCAGGTGTTGTCGAGGATGGTGACGATCCCCCGCGCGCGGGCCATGGCGCAGATGGCGGGCACATCCTGCACCTCCATCGTCAGGCTGCCGGGCGATTCGAGCAGCACGGCGGCGGTGCGCTCGCACAGGGCAGCCTCGAAGGCGGCGGTATCGGTGGGGTCGAACCAGCGGGTTTCCACGCCGAAGTCTTTCAATAGCCCCCGCGCCATCACCCGGCTCGGATCATAGGCGTTGTCGGTCATCAGCAACACATCGCCGGGCTTCAGCACGCTGAGCAGCACGCCCGCGATCGCGGCCACGCCGGAAGGGTAGAGCACGGTGCCCGCCGCGCCGGGTTCGATTTGCGTCAGGGCCTCGGCCAGTGCCCATTGGGTGGGGGAACCCCTGCGGCCATAGTAGAACCGCCCATCCTCGTTGCGGCCGGTGCAGAGCGAAGCGATGCCATGTCGGGATAGAGGTGGGTGGAAGCGCGCCACACGGGCGGGCTGACCACCGCGCCGGGTTGGTCGCCCGTGCCGGTCCATTCAGGGCGGCGGCCAGCGCCCACCAGCCTTGTGCCGGGGCCAGAGGTTTCGTCGGGGCCACTCATTGCGGGGTACGGTTCACACCGGCACCGATACGGCCTTGGGCGTGGCGGCATCGGCGCCCCATTCGGCCCAGCTGCCATCATAGAGCGAGACATCCTCCTTGCCGATCAGGTGCAGGGCAAAGGCCAGCACGCAGGCGGTCATGCCGCTGCCGCAGGTGGCGATGACCGGGCGGGAAAGATCGACGCCCGCGCCCTCGAAGGCGTCGCGGATTTCCGATTTAGACCGATAGCGCCCCGCATCGTCGAACAAGGCCGAATAGGGCAGGTTCAGCGCGCCGGGAATATGACCGGCGGCAAGGCCGGGGCGCGGCTCTGGCGAGGCGCCGGAAAAACGGGCGGCGGAACGGGCATCCACCACCTGCTCCGCGCGGGCGGTCAGATTGGCCAGCATCGCCTGCTTGTCGCGCAGGCGGCGGTCATCCTGCCAGGGGGTGAAATGGCGGTGACGCTGGCTTTCCACGCCGCTGGCCAGCGCGCGGCCCTCGGCCTTCCACTGGGCGAGCCCGCCATCCAGCACCGCCACATAATTGGCGCCAAACATCCGCAGCATGAACCAGGCGCGCGCGGCGGTTTTTATCGCGCTGTCGTCGTAGACCACGATGCGGCTGCCATCGCCCAGCCCCAGTGCCTGCATGCGGCTGGCGAATTTTTCCGCCGAGGGCAGGGTGTTGTCGCAAACGGCGGTGGTATCCACCAGATCCGCCAGATCCATGAAGGTCGCGCCGGGGATATGCCCGGCGACATATTCGGCGCGCGCGTCGCGGCCCCCGTTGGGATGGGCGGCATCGGGCAGGTGATAGGTTGCATCGACAATTCGGAGGTCGCACGCCTCCATTTCGTTCGCCAGCCACTCTGTCGAGACCAAACAGTCCATCCTCGCGTGCCCTCCTCGACGCTGCGATGCAGCAGGGATTAGGCCGCATTCTCGCATCCCGCAATGGGCAGATGTGTTTGCGAATGGGGGGTTGTCCCGGATCAGGCCACCAGATCCACGCCGCCCAGCGCCGCCACGGCCCAACTGCGCGGGCCCAGATCCAGCCGGAAGGGGTGCAGCCGTTCGCTTGCGTCCTCGTCAGGCTCGCCCACCACGAATTGCGCCAGCCGGGACAGCGGCGCTCCCGCTCGTCCGGATCTCCCTTTCTCCCGTACTTCTATGTTCAGCCGAACCAGTGGCACCATCAGCGCCGCCAGCCCCAGCCGCAGCGGGACTATATCGCCCAGCGGCAGCCGCAATTCGCCCCGTAGCGCGACGGTTTCGCCAGGGGCCAGTGCGGGCAGTGTGTGGAGGTTTGGCAAATGGGCGGCATCCCGCGCGGACAGCGTTGCCGGAGGTGCGGCCACATCCGCCGCCACCATGTCTCCGCCAATGGTGACCGGGCCGAGCGGCGCCTCACCACCGTTGGTCACGCTCAGCCGGTAGGGCAGCACGGCATGGGCCAGCGTGGCGCTGAAGCGCAATGGCTCGAAGGTGAGCGATAGGGTTTCATCGAGGGGGCGGGGTGGTCGGCTGCGGGATTTGCGCGATTTCGCGCCCGGGCCTTTCCCCTCCGCCTTGGCCGCAAGGCTGCGGGATGGAGCGCCCGCGGCCCGGCCTTCGGCGATTCGTTCGCTGGCCTCTGCCGTGGATTCAACCGCAGGCTGCCCGGAATCCGTGTTGTCCCGTTCCGGCGAGCGGCCTGCGGAATGGTGGGCTGCCCGGTGGGGCAAACGTGGTTCGGGCTCCGCCTCAAGGCAATCGGCCCGGGGTGGCAGGCGCGGTTCGGCAGGCGGCGGCGAGAGAACAAGCTCCGCCTTCGGCGCTGGCAGGGCGGTTGGAGCCTTCCGCATCCTTGCCGATCGCGCTTTGCGGTTCGCGCGCCACATAACAGCGGCGCAAACCAGCGTCAGGACAGCGCCCGCACCGGGGCCGTCTTTCAGCGCGGCGATCAGCGCCAGATCGGGCGGCGCCATCGGATGGGGGGCGATTCGCCGGGCAAGCGGAGGCTGATGCGGAGGCTGATGCGGGGGCGCCACGGCAGGCGGCTCCGGCCTTGCCACAAGCGCAGGGGCGCCGATGCCGACTTGCGGGGAAACCGGGTTGGCGGGCGGCAGGGAAATTGCCGCAGGTGGAGGCGTCCAGTCCCGCGCTGGCCTGTCGTGCGGTAGAACTCGTGGCGCTGGCCGGGTAATTGGCCGGAGAACTGGGCGCACGGACTGGCGGCGCGGCGGCGCTGCGGCTGCCGTGGACGAGGGTGGCATGGTTGAAGGTGGCATGGTCGAGGGCAGCGGGATGCTCAGTTCTCCTTTGGCCGCAAATCCGTCGAGTGGCTGCATCCTGATATAGGGCGAGGGGTTGCCGGTCGCAGAGGTGGTTGCGGCGGGGCGGATTGTGGCGGCGCTGGGGGGAGTGCTGCGGCCATGGTTCCGTTCCGCCGTGACAGGCGGGGCGGAAGGAGCCCCCCCGGGTGCCGGGGGGGCGGTGCCGGGCGTCGGGGCCGGGCGTGCGGATTGGCTTTCAACAGAGGCGGCGGCCCGCCAAGCAGCGGAAAACTCCGGCGCTGTCGGCACGGAATCGCGCGAATTGATCGTGTTGTTCGCGCGAAAATTGGCGGCATGGAGCGGAGCAGCACTCAGGCAGATCACCACGCCGAATGCCAGATAGCAGCGGAACAGGGCGGATTGCACGCGCGCGAGCGCCGAGGATGCAGCGGACGCGGCGCGAGCCACAACCGGTGCCTGATGGGATAGGGGGGCAGGGCATACCATGCCGTCAACAGGCTCCTCGCATGGGGGCACCCGCCAATCGGCGCGGTGCTTTGGGGTCGTTCCTGTGAATAAACCTCAGGGAATTCCCAGAGAAGCGCTGACTGAACCGCTTCCGAATGCTTTGCCCCGCTTGTGCTGGCCCGGCGAAGGCGGCATGAGGCCAATATGAGCGACGACGCCGAGCCCCCGACACCCGCCCAAACCCCCGCCTCCGGCCCGGGCCAAGCCTCCGGCCAAACCTCCGCCCAAGCCTCGGCCCAAACCTCGGAGTCGTCTGGCCATGGCGCGCCGCTGCACCTTGGGCAGCACAGCGCGCTGCCTTCCTCGCCCGAGGAGGCTGTGCTGGATTATGTGCCCAATCCAAGGCCGGAATCGCTGTTTCTGGTACGTTTTGCCGCGCCGGAGTTCACCTCGCTGTGCCCGGTGACCGGCCAGCCGGACTTTGCCCATCTGGTGATCGACTATGCCCCCGGCGCTACCATCGTCGAGTCGAAATCGCTCAAGCTGTTTCTCGGCTCGTTCCGCAATCACGCTGGTTTTCACGAGGCGGTGACGGTGGGAATCGGCGAGCGATTGTTTGCCGAAATGGCTCCGAAATGGTTGCGTATCGGCGGCTACTGGTATCCGCGCGGCGGCATTCCCATAGATGTGTTCTGGCAATCGGGCCCGGCGCCGGCCGGGCTGTGGGTGCCAGAGCAAGGGGTCGCGCCCTATCGCGGGCGGGGCTGAGGCGGACATGGTTTTGGGCGAATCCGCGGACTGCGGAGGCCAAGCCTCCATGAGGCGGCAAGGCGGGATTTTGCCGGTTGGCGGGTCGCATCCCCGTTTGCGTCATTCCTGTGTAACACTAGGGCCTGAATCGCCTGCCGGATGGGGCTGTCCCCCGGGAGGTGAATTATGACCAGCCAGGCACATGAATCGGGCTATCACGTGGGCTCGCCCGATCGCTATTTCAACCGCGAGCTCAGCTGGCTGGCCTTTAACCAGCGGGTGCTGGAGGAGGCGCGGAATCGCAGTCATCCGCTGTTGGAGCGGTTGCGCTTCTTGTCGATCAGCGCCAGCAATCTCGACGAGTTCTATATCGTCCGGGTTGCCGGCTTGAAAGGGCAGGTGGCCCGCGGCATCGTGACGCCGAGCGCCGATAATCTGGCGCCGATTCAGCAACTTGCCGCGATCAATCGCCGGGTCTCCGAGTTGGTGCGCGATCAGCAGACCCGCTGGCTCGAACTGCGCGAAGAACTAGGAGAGGCGGGGGTCGAGGTGGTCGATACCGACGACCTGACC
>CAIWFP010000224.1 GCA_903911985.1 uncultured Sphingomonadales bacterium | reverse complement strand
GGGGGTATAGGCGATTCGGGGGGGTGTAGGACAGGGGGTTTTGGGAGGAGAACGTTGACTGAAGCTTATACTGAAACTTCCGATGCGCCAAAAGCCTTGAAGAGATCAACTATTCCTCGACAAAGTCCTTTCCACTCTAATTTTTGGCGCTCCCCAGAGTTATGCGTCACATAAATTTTGCCATAATCACTGTCCAAATCAATAGAGATCAAGCCCTCTGTCTCTATCATTGTGCCGCCGATATAAATGTCACCATCATTAATGAATAAAGCAGGATCGTGGGACTTGATTATATAAATACAATTTGGAGAAATTTTGTATAAAATAAATATCATTAATAAAATGCCGAATGCGTGCACGGCGGGAGGAACGTCCTTCAGCTCGTTTTTGTATGGTAGAAGCGTGTGCCCTAGCAATTCGTCCACGAGCGTAAATATGAAGGCCATCGCCAGTATGCTCACTAATGCGAGCACAGCAACAGCGTGCACCTTGGCCGCCTCAAGCCGGAAGGCATCTCGCTGGTCTTCCGTGAAATCTCTGATGCTATTGCCATCCAGCCTTAAAACTTGGGCCATGCCCTCCCCCTTCGTGACCGTGTGTGCATGGTGCGCGGTAAGGGCATTCTTGACAACTGCCTGTTGCAATGGATGCGGTGAGTAGCGCGACGATGACAGTAATGGGAGCGCGAGGGTGTAACACCCTCGCATCTATCCCTTTTCTGCTTGCTTCGCCTTTTCGGCTTGATGGATGCTGAAACGAGTTCAGCATGACGGTGACGGTGACGACGGGGGTGGGGTTAGAGGCCGTTGTATTCCTTGTACCACTGGACGAACTTGGGCACGCCGATGTCGATGCTGGTGGTGGGTTTGTAGCCCAAATCACGGCTGATGGCTTCGATGTCGGCGAAGCTTTGGCGGGCGTCGCCGGGTTGCATGGGTTGGTAGTCGATTTCGGCTTTCTTCCCGCATTCGGCTTCGAGGATTTCGACGACTTTCATCAGGTGTTCGCTGCGGTGGTTGCCGATGTTGTAGAGGCGGTGGGGCTTGGTGGAGCCGCCGGCTTTTTCCTTGCCGTCGTCGGGCGGGGGGTTGTCCAGGCTGGCGATCACTCCGGCGATGATGTCGTCGATGAAGGTGAAGTCGCGGTACATGTCGCCGTGGTTGAAGACGGGGATGGGGCGGCCTTCCATGATGGCTTTGGTGAAGATCCACATCATCATGTCTGGGCGGCCCCATGGACCGTATACGGTGAAGAAGCGCAGGCCGGTGAGGGGGAGGCGGTAGAGGTGGGCGTAGGTTTCGCTCATCAGCTCGTCGGCCTTTTTGGTGGCGGCGTAGAGGGAGACGGGTTGGTCGACGCGGTCTTCCACACTGAAGGGCAGTTTGGTGTTGCCGCCGTAGACCGACGAGGAGCTGGCGTAGACCATGTGTTCGACTTCGCGGTGGCGGGCGACTTCGAGGAGGTTGAGGTGGCCGGCGAGGTTGGCGGTGAGGTAGGCGTGGGGGTTGGTGATGGAGTAGCGGACGCCCGCCTGCGCGCCGAGGTGGACGATGCGGTCGAACTCCAGCCCTTGCAGGGAGGCGACGAGGGCGGGATAGTCGGAGAAGTCCTGCCGCAGGAGGGTGAAGCGGTTGCCGCCTTGTTGGGCGAGGGCGGCGAGGCGGGCTTCCTTCAGGCGGACGTCGTAATAGTCGTTGACGCAATCGACGCCGATGACGGTGTCGCCCCGGGCGAGGAGTTTTGTCGCGAGGCTGTAGCCGATGAAGCCGGCGGCGCCGGTGACGAGAACTTTCATGAGCTTTGCGATTCCTTGGGGTTGGCCGGTAGGGGGTGTTGCGGATGCTGATACACCCTATCCGCTAACGACTGATTGACCGCGAGGCATTGGCGCGCAAGCGGGGAAATGCCTCGCGGGGGGGGCAAGCTGCGCCGGATTGGTGGCATTTGCGGTTGCGGCGGGGTGGGGATCCGGGGATTTGCCTAGTTTGGGGATCACGCGATCTTAGCCATGAGGGGGCATGCCGGGGGCAGGAGGCGCCCAGATGATACCCCCGGCGATGATATCACGGATTGCCCGGGGCTTTTGCGCCCGGCGGGTCATGCGTGTCCTTCGGGCCATGCGTGTCCTTCGGGCCAAGCGTGTCCTTCCGGGAGGTGTGGGCGCGGTTTGGGCTGATGCGCGAGGGGCGGCGGTTCTCGAATTCGCGCTGGTGGCGCCGTTGTTCATCGCGCTGCTGATGGCGATTTTGCAGCTGGCGCTGGTGTTTATCGGGCAGGCGGGGCTGGAGAGCGCGGCGCGGGATTCGGCCCGGCTTTTGCAGGGCGGGCAGCCGCAGATGCAGGGGTGGGACGCGGGGGCCTATAAGCGGGCCGTTTGCGCCAGCCTGCCGCCGTTCATGGCTTGCGGCAATCTGGCGGTGGATGTTTCCAGCGTGGCGCAGCTGGCCGATGCCGCGAGCCTGCCGAAGTTTTCCGCGAGTGCCGGGGGGGCCTATCAGCCGGGTGGGCCGGATGCGCTGGTGGTGTTGCGGCTGGCCTATAGCTGGCCGACGGGGGCCATGCCGCTGGGGCTGAATCTGGCGGACCAGCCGGACGGGAGCCGGGTGCTGCTGGCGACGCAGATGTTTCGTACCCAGCCCTATGTGGCTGTGCCATGAGGCGGGGGATGGGCGCCTTGGTGCTCGGGCTGGTGCGGCGGCTGTTGCACGATAGCCGGGGCCATATGGTGCTGATCGCGGCGGGGATTCTGGTGGCGGTGGTGGCGGTGGGCTTTGGCCTTGATTATGGCCGCGCGGTGGCCTTGCAGGTGCAGCTGGCCGCCGCCGGGGATGCCGCCGCCATGGCCGCCGTGAGCCAGCCGGTGCTGGCGCGGGACGATGCGGGCGCCGGTTCCGTCGCCACCAGCCAGTTTGTCGGGCAGGTGAGCGGATTGGCCGGGTTGGTATTCGATCCCGCCTCGGGGTTGCGGGTGACGGTGAGCGATGGGGCCTCGGGGCGGCAGGCGGCGGTGCGCTGGAGCGCGGCCTATGCCACCCAGTTTGGCGGGATTTTCGGCGTGGGCACCCTGCCGGTCAGCGGTAGCGCCTCGGCCAGCGCGGCGGGGGCGGCGAATGGGAGTTTTACCCTCGTGCTGGCGCCCGCGTCCAAGGATCTGATGCTGGCGGCGCAGGCTCTGGACCCTGTGGCGCAGAAGCTGGCGGGGCAGAATGGGGTGGCCTATGGCTTGCGGATCGCGCCCGGTGGCACAGGGGCGGCTGGGGGGGGTGGCTATGCCGCGCAGCTTTTGGCGGCGGGCGACAGCATTGCGGCGCCGGGGGATGGCGCCTTGCCTTCCGGCGCGCAGGCGGTGCTGGTGCTGATGACCGACGGGTCGCCCGGGGTGCCAACCGATGCCGACCTCGCCGCTTGCACCGCGATAAAGAACCGGGGGATTGTGCTGGCCGTGCTGTTGGCGCCGCCGGTGCCGGTTGCCGGAGCGCAGCTGGCGGGGGGGCAGGCTTGCGCCTCGCCGCAGATGGGCGGGGCGCCACTGTTCCTGCAGCGCGCGCCGGGGCAGAGCAGCGCCGATGCGCTGGCCGTGCTGTTCACCATGGCGGCGGCCAATGCGCGGTTGGTGCATTAGGCCTGGTCAGGCGCGTAGATCCGCCCATTCGGGGTGGCGTTTGAACGCGGCGGCGACGTAGCTGCATTCGGGGACGATATGGAAGCCCTGTGCCCTGGCGTCGGCGATGAGGGCCTCGACCAGTTTGGCGGCGATGCCCTGTCCGCCCAGCGAGGGAGGGACCAGCGTGTGTTCGGCCACGCGGACAGCACCGCCTTGCGCGTCCTTGCGCAGGACCCAGGTGAGGCGGCCGATCTCGTCGGAGCCGGGGATATGGGCGTGGTATTCACCGCTATCGGCGGCGGCGTTGATGTGGGTGGTGATGGTGACTGGGGTGGTCATGCGCGGGCCTTTGCGGTGAGGGTGGTTGGCGGCGGCAGGTTTGGGTCTAGCCGCCGGATTGCCGGATGGCTGCCCAGATGGCCACTAATCCGTCCGCATAGGTGGGGTAGCGGGGGCGCCAGTGGAGGAGGCGTTTGGCCTTGCCGTTGGCGATGCGGCGGTTCTCGGCATAAAAGGCGCGGGCCTGCGGGCTGAGGGCGGCCTCGTCGAGGCTTTGCAGCGGCGGCATGGGGAGGCGCAGAAGGCGGCAGGCTTCCTCTATCGGCAGGTTGGGGTGGCAGGGGAAATCGTCGGCGAGGTTATAGGCGCCGGGTGGGGCGGCAAGGGCCGCAAGGGCGCCGCTGGCGATGTCTTCCACATGGATGCGGCTGAACACCTGATCGGGCGCGTTGATGCGGTGGGCGCCGGCGCGGACCCGGTCCAGCGCGCTGCGGCCGGGGCCATAGATGCCGGGCAGGCGCAGGACGCGGGCACCGAGCGCCAGCCACCGGGCATCGGCGGCGGCGCGGGGCGCGCGGCGGGTTTGGCGGATATCGCCGCCGATGGGCGCGGTCTCGTCCACCCATGCCCCGCCCGTGTCGCCATAGACGCCGGTGGAGGAGAGATAGCCCAGCCAGTGGGCCGGGGTGAAGCTGCTGGCGTAGCGGGCGAGGACGGGGTCGGCGTCATCGGCTGGGGGGACGCTGGAGAGGATGTGCGTGGCGTGGGCGAGGGCGGCGCGGACTTTGGTGTCGTCGTCAAAGGCCAGATCGGAGGCGCGGCCGGTGCCGGTGACCTGCCAGCCTTGCGCGCGGGCGCGGGTGGCGATGACCTGTGCGCTGTAGCCCATGCCGAAGATGAAGAGGTGGCTCATGGCGGGGGGTGTAGCAGGGGGAGAGGAGAAAGGCAGCGGTTTAAGGCAGCGGTTTAAGGGAAAGGATAGACGCAGGGGTGTTACACCCCTGCACCCCATGACGTCTTCCGGCGAGAGGGTGCGCAAAGGGCGTCGGCGCGCGTAACCTCACCGCGCAGCAGGCTGTTTAAAGCCGCTTCGCGGCGGGGGGTGACGGTGAGCTGGGGCGCTGGGCAAGACAGTAATGGGGGTTGGGGGTGCCAACCGGTTGCTTTGGAGGAACCGGCAGATCAGGCGCCACCCCCAAGACTGATCCTTCATCTTTCGCTTCATTAACCGCAAAAACCGGTTCTCACTTTTTCGCGGCGGCTTTAGGGAGGGCGGCATGGATATTGCCACTTCGCCGCACAGCGCGCCGCCGCCCGTCATTCTTCGTGAGGATTATCGCCCGCCCGAATGGCTGGTGAACAGGGTGACCCTGCGCTTTGCGCTGGGGCTAACGCTAACGCGGGTGACGGCGACGCTCTCGGTGCGGCGCAATCCGGAAGGGGCTGGTGGTCAGACGATCCGGTTGATGGGTGATGGGTTGAGCCCCTTGCTGGTGGAAGTGGACGAGGTGAGCCGCAACGACTGGCGGATGGACGGGCCGGACCTGTTGATCGATCTGGCCGATGATGGTCACGAGATTACCGTGCAGACGGTTCTCCACCCCATCCAGAACAGCCAGCTGATGGGGCTTTATGCCAGTGGCGGGATGTTGTGCACCCAATGCGAGGCGGAAGGGTTTCGCCGCATCACCTTCTTTCCCGACCGGCCCGACGTGCTGGCCACCTATCGCGTGCG
>CAIWFP010000223.1 GCA_903911985.1 uncultured Sphingomonadales bacterium | reverse complement strand
GATCAGCGGCCCGGCGAGGATATTGGCGATGATCAGGTCGTAGGGACCGCGCGCCTGCAGCAGCGGATCGTCCATGCCATCGGCGATGGCCATGGTGAGCTGGCCGGGGCCGCCGCCAAGCGGGATGGCGTTGCTGGCGGCATTGTCGAGGACAACCCCGGCGCAGGCGGAATCGATGTCGGAGGCGGTGGCGAGCGCGCGGCGCCACAGATGCAGGCCGGCAAAGGCCAGCAACCCGGTGCCGGTGCCGATATCCGCCAGATTGCGGACCACGGTGCCCTCTGCGCGCATTTGGCTGAGCATGGCCAGGCAGCCGGCGGTGGTGGCGTGGTGGCCGGTGCCGAAAGCGCGGCTGGCCGGGATGCGGAAGCTGCGGATGGCGGGGTTGGCGTCTGGTTCGAATCCGGGCGTGTGGACGCAGAAGCGGCCGGCGTGGATGGGCTCCAGACCCTGCTGGCTGAGGGTGACCCAGTCCTCGTCGGGCAGGCATTCGATGGTGTGGGCCGGGGCGGGGCCGTGGATTTTCGGTTCGAACAGGGCGGTGATGGCGGCGATGTCCCGCTTCGTGGGGCGGCGGGGGAGATAGGCGTCGAGGCGCCAGTCTTCCGGCTGGTCGTCGGCGATCTCGAAACCCATCAGCACGATGTCCGGGTCCCAGTCGGTGGCATCCTCATGCGCGATGAGGGCGGCCTCTATCCGGGGGCGGGGGGCAAAGGCGGTGAATTTCCAGCTTTCTGGCGAGGGCGGGGTTTTGGCGGTCATGCCGGGCTGATAGCGCGGGATGGGGGGGATTGGTAAGGGGAAGGAGGGGGGAAGGGTAAGGGGAAAGGTCAAGACTTGGCGGTGTTACACCCCAAACCGCCCGGAACTGTCTTGCTCGGCGCATGTTCTGTGACGAGGTGTTTCGCCGCGAAGCAGCTTTAAAGTGCCTGCGGCGCGGTGAGGTTGTGCTGGCGGGTGCCTTTGGTCCTGTCCTCGCGCCGGAAGACGGGTTGGGGCGCAGGGGGGTAACACCCTTGCGATTATCCTTGACCGATCTTTCCTTAAAGACTCGCGCCAGACGCTTGCGTACGGGAATGATTTGGCTAAGGGGGAGTGCGCGCGGGGCTTTGATCCCGCTATCCGTTTCGACCACTCGTAGCCTCTGCCAAGGGGGCGACACCAAGAGGGGATTTGTTTCGATGGCTAACGCCAATCCGGGGGCCAAGGCCCGTCCACTATCACCACATTTGCAGATCTGGCGCTGGGGGCCGGCGATGGCCGTCTCCATCCTGCACCGCGTTACCGGCAACGGCCTTGCGGTCGTCGGCACCGCCACGCTGTTGTGCTGGTTGAGCGCGCTGGTGGGCGGGGCGGATGCCTATGCCAAATTCGCCGCGCTGGCCGTGACGATTCCGGGCCGGGTGGTGCTGGTAGGGCTTTCCTGGGCGTTCTTCACCCATCTGGCCAGCGGCATTCGTCACTTTGTGCTGGATATTGGCGCCGGGTTCGAACTCGACAAAAATGCCTTCTGGTCGGTGGCCTCGCCGGTCATCGCCATCCTGCTGACCGCTGCCTTCTGGGCGGCGCTGCTGCTGCGCTGAGGAGCTGCACTCATGGGTAACGGAACCTCTATCGGACGCGTGCGCGGGCTGGGCTCGGCGCATTCGGGATCGCACCACTGGCTGGTGCAGCGTTTCACCGCTGTCGGCAATGTCGTCACCACCATCTGGTTTGTGGTGAGCCTGCTGCGTCTGCCGAATTTGAACTATATCACCGTGCATGACTGGCTGGTGCATCCGCTGCCCGCCGTGATGCTGGGGCTGATGATCGTGACCACCGTGTGGCACGCGCGGCTTGGCATGCAGGTGATGGTTGAGGATTATGTGCATGACGCGGGCGGCAAGTTCGCCGTGTTCGCTCTGCTCAACCTTGCCGCCTTTGCCGCCGTGGGCTTTGGCCTGCTGTGCGTTATCCGCCTTGCGCTGGGAGCTGCTTAAATGACCGCGCCTGCTTATAAAATCATCGATCATACCTATGACACCGTGGTGGTGGGCGCGGGCGGATCCGGCCTGCGCGCGACCATGGGTTCGGCGGAAGCGGGTCTGAAGACCTCCTGCATCACCAAGGTATTCCCCACGCGTTCGCACACCGTGGCGGCGCAGGGTGGCATCGCCGCCAGCTTGCAGAACAACACGCCCGATCACTGGACATGGCATATGTTCGATACCGTCAAGGGGTCGGACTGGCTGGGCGATCAGGACGCGATTGAATATATGGTGCGCGAGGCGCCTGCCGCTGTGTATGAGCTGGAGCACGCGGGCGTGCCCTTCAGCCGCAACGCCGATGGCACGATCTATCAGCGGCCTTTCGGTGGCCACATGCAGAACATGGGCGAAGGCCCGCCGGTGCAGCGCACCGCCGCTGCGGCCGATCGTACCGGCCATGCCATGCTGCATGCGCTGTACCAGCAGAGCCTGAAGTATAATTCCGACTTCTACGTCGAATATTTCGCGCTCGACCTGATCATGGAAAACGGCGCGTGCCGCGGCGTGATCGCGCTCAACATG
>CAIWFP010000222.1 GCA_903911985.1 uncultured Sphingomonadales bacterium | reverse complement strand
GTTGCCGGTCAGCTTGAGCAGGTGCTCGCCGGCGCTGCCATGGGCGCTGCGGGTAACCGAGCCCAGCGTGATGGTCTTGCCCGCGCCCAGATGGCCCATGTTATAGGCGGCCTGACCGCTGAACACCAGCGGACCAAGATCATAGGCGCCATAGGCGGCCAGGGCGAAGTCGCGGTTGTGGCCATGCATCGAGCCGGGCGCATAGCTGAGCGTATCCCACGAGAGGTTCAGCGCCAGACCATAGACATGGTGCGGGCCGCTGAAATCATAGCCGGCAAGGAAGCCGAGAAGGCTGTCGCGGGTGCGATAGCCGTTGGTGGTGTTGGCGTTCGACTGGATCTCGTTTTCCACCTGGGTGTTGAACCACCAGCCGTCCTCGTCATGCGAGCTGTTCTGGTCGTCCATGCGCAGCGCGATGGAGCGGGTGAAGGCGTTGGCCTGATCGTGCAGCGCCGTCCGGTAGGCGAGATAGCCCTCGGGCGAGACCGAATCGAGGAATTCCTGCGCCTGGACGATGGAGAGCACGTCGATCTCGCCGGCGAAGGCGATGGCATCGTTGGTCAGATCGTTGGCGGTCACCGCGTCGCTGGCGGTTTTTACCAGACCGCTGGCGACACCGGTGTTGCTCAGCGTGGGGAAAATGCCCTGGGCGATGGCCAGCTGGTTGGTGGTCACCACGGTGGGGGTGGAGCCAACGCCAGCGGTGACCAGCGCGTCATGATAGGTGGCGGTGCGGGCCACGGTGAACTGATAGGCCTGCGGAGAACCGGGGGTGACGGCGCTGGGGTTATAGACAATGCCCGCCGTGCCGAGCGCCGAGTAGGTGCCGTCGGTCAGCGTGCAGAGATTGCCGCCCACGCCGCAGCCGGTGGGCACGAATTTGATGAAGGGCAGAACCGCGCCGGTGATCGAGCTGAACTGGCCGGTGATGCCCTGATCGGCGGTCAGCAGGTTGAAGGTCGCGCCGGTGGTGTAATAGCCGGGGGTGATGTTCAGCGCCAGCTTGCCATCCAACGCCATGGTGCCGCCCACGGCGTTGAGCTGGCTGAAGGTGGTGCCCGCCGTCGCCGCCGAAACGCCCGATGGCAGCACGATCATGTTCAGCGTGCCGCCGGAACCTTGCGTGAAATTGCCGTTGATGTTGAGCAGGGCCGCCGAGGTGCCGGTGCCGATGGTCAGCGAGCCGTTGTTGGTGACCGACGAGGTGCCGGTCTGCGCGCTGCCGATGGTGCTGCCCGCATAGAGGAACATCGAGCCGTAGTTGGTCAGGTTGGTCACATCCTGCGTGGCGAAGATGCCCGTGAAGGTCATGCCCGTCGCCAGGGGGTGAGCCGAATCGCCGTTGACGAAGGTAACCAGCCCGGCGCTATTCACCGTGCTCTGGACAAAATTGCCCGTCAACAGGCCGGCGTTGGTCGCCGTGATGTTGCCGATGGCAAATACATTGCCGGTGATGCCAAAGGCGGTGTTGTTATTGGTGAAGCTGGAGACGTCGGCGCCGATGCTCTGGCCGAAGGAGATGTTGCCGGAAACCACGGCCGGGGCCACCGCTTCGTTGACGAAGGTGCCTGCCGTCCCAAACTGCACGGCATTCGTGGCTGCTGCTGCCGAAAGTGTGCCGTAGTTGTTGACCGTGCCGAAATTGCCAAGATAAATGGCGCCCGCCCCGGTGGTGGTGCCGGTGGAGGTGATGGCCGCGGTGGTTACCCCGGTGGCGCCATTGTTGATGGTGGAATGATCGCCGAACTGTACCGTGTAGGCCGCGCCCGACCCGGAGATGGTGCCGGAGTTGCTCAGCACATTGTCCACCGAACCGGAGTTGGTGCCGATCACCAGCGGCGCGCTGACCGTGGCGCCCGAGGCAACCGTCACGGTGGTGCCGGTTGCCGCCAGGTTCGAATAGTTCGAGCTCGCGCCGGTGCAGTTGATCGCCGTCGGGCTGGCAACAACGCAACCGTCCGCCCAGGCAACGCCCGGCAGAAAAGCCGCGGATGCGGACAGGGCGGCAAACGCGATACGATGAGCGCGACGCGAACGAAGAACGGTAGGGGCCATGCGCGGCTGGTCCTTGTTTTTAAATGGGGGCTATCCCCGGGGCGAGTGCGGTCTGTCAGGTTAATGCCAAATGAACAAGAGGGGGCTTTGCGGTCAAGCCGTAAATCTGTGGGATGAAGGTGGTCAAAATCGCATTCGGAGACGGCGTGTGGGGCCCAGGCGAGGGTTGAGGACGCCGCGTTTTATGGGCGTGGCGCTGGACGTTGGCGCTTTGTCTGCGTAACGGCGACCGGGTGTGGCGAGCCCGGTGCGCCGGGATGGCTAAGTGAGGGAAGTGGCGGGAAAATGGCGCGATTGATCCTGTTTAACAAACCCTATGGCGTGCTGTGCCAGTTCACCGACAGGCTCGGCGAGGCGCAGTCCGTGGACGCCCCGGCCCGGCCCACCCTGTCGGACTATATCTGTGTGCCCGGGGTCTATCCCGCCGGCCGCCTCGATCTCGATAGCGAGGGGCTGCTGCTGCTCACCGATGATGGTCGTTTGCAGGCCCGCATTGCCGACCCGCGCTTCGAGAGCCCCAAGACCTATCTGGTGCAGGTGGAGGGCGAGCCCGATTCGGCCAGCCTCGATGCGCTGCGGCGCGGGGTGGTGCTGAAAGACGGGCCAACCCGCCCGGCGACGGTGGAGGCCATCGCCGATCCCGCGCTGTGGCCGCGCGATCCACCGGTGCGCTTTCGCAAGACCGTGCCCGACAGCTGGATACGCCTCACGATAACCGAGGGCCGCAACCGGCAGGTGCGCCGCATGACCGCCGCGATTGGCCACCCGACCCTGCGGCTGGTGCGCTGGAGCATCGGCGGCTGGACGCTGGATGGCGTGCCGCCGGGCGAATGGCGCGAAGGGGTGATCGGTCCGGCGCGCTAGGCCCCACCCATCGCAATCCGCCCTCCGCGCCGGGCCTGTGGCGGAATGGCGGGATCGCCCTCGGCCAGAATAGCCTCAGGCCAGAATAGCCTCAGGCCAGAATAGACTCAGGATTGTGCGTTGCGGCACATTCCGCTTTTCAGGTGATGGGTTTTCTATATACCTGCGGATACAGCGAGGCCTGCCGCCGGGCAGATCCGCCATTTCTGGAGATCCGGCCATGTTTCACCGCATCAAGATCTGGATGTCGCGCGCCTTGGTAGTGCTGGGCGCCGTAACACTGGTGCCGGCACCAACTTTGGCCGACACGCATGCCAAGCCAAGCGCCCCGGTGGTGCTGGCGGCGGCTTCCCTGCAGGAATCGCTGAACGCCGCCGCCGACGCCTGGGCGGCCCGGGGGCACCCGCGCCCGGTGCTGTCGCTGGCGGCCTCGTCGGCGCTGGCCCGACAGATCGAGGCGGGCGCTCCGGCAGACATGTTCATCTCCGCCGACGAGGAGTGGATGGATCATGTCGCCGCGCGAGGGTTTGTGCGCGAGGATAGCCGGGTGGATCTGCTGACCAACACGCTGGTGCTGGTGGCCCCGGCGGCCAGCTCCGTGAAGCTGCGTATCGCGACCGGCTTTCCGCTGGCGCAGGCGCTGGGTGCCGGATCGACCGGGGGCCGGCTGGCAACGGGCAATGTGGATTCCGTGCCCGTCGGGCGCTATGCCAAGCAGGCGCTCACCCGCTTGCGTGTCTGGCCGCGGGTGGCCGACAGGATTGCCGGAACCGACAGCGTGCGTTCGGCACTGGCGCTGGTGGCGCGGGGCGAGGCACCGCTGGGCATCGTTTATGGCACCGACGCCAAGGCGGAACCCAAGGTGCGGGTGGTCGGCATCTTTCCCGAGCATAGCCACGAGCCGATCCGCTATCCGCTGGCCTTGCTGAAGCCCTCCTTTGACGCGGCGCCGGTCAATCCGGAAGCGGTGGGCTTTGCCGCCTACCTGCGTTCGGCGGGGGGCAGGGCGATCTTCCTGCGCTTCGGCTTTGGTGTGCGCTGAGCCTATGCCCGGTGTGCAAGGATGAGCCTGCTTTCGCCCGAGGAATGGAGCATTGTCGCCCTGTCGCTGAAGGTGGGCGGCGTGGCGATGCTGGGCGCGTTGCCTTTGGCTTTCGCGCTGGCCTGGGTGCTGGCGCGGGTGCGCTTTCCCGGCCGGGTGGTGCTGGATGCGCTGGTCCATCTGCCGCTGGTGCTGCCGCCGGTGGTGACCGGGTGGCTGTTGCTGCTGGGCTTTGGCGCGCAGGGCCCGGCGGGGCGGTTTCTGGCCCATTTCGGCATCACGCTGATGTTCCGCTGGACCGGGGCCGCGCTGGCTTCGGCGGTGATGGCGCTGCCGCTGATGGTGCGCGCCATCCGCCTGTCGCTGGAGGCGGTGGACCCGAGGCTGGAGGGTGCCGCGCGCACGCTGGGGGCGGGGCCATGGCGGTGTTTCGCCACCATCACCCTGCCGCTGGCGATGCCGGGGGTGCTGGCGGGCATGGTGCTGGGGTTTGCCCGCTCGCTGGGTGAATTTGGCGCGACCATCACCTTTGTCTCGAACATTCCCGGCCAGACGCAAACCCTGCCGCTGGCGATCTATGGCGCGTTGCAGATGCCCGATGGCGATGCCACTGTCGCCCGGCTGGCGGTGGTGTCGGTGGTGCTGTCACTGGGGGCGCTTGTCGTCTCCGAGGTGCTGACGCGCCGGGGCGCGGGCGTGTCTGGCAGTTCCGGGCGTGGCGAACCGGAGAGGCATCGCCATGTCCTTTGAGGTTGAGGTCCAGATCGCCCGGGGCAATCGGCGCATCGCGGTCAGCTTTGCCGGGCAGAGTCGGCTGGTGGCGCTGTTTGGCCCATCGGGTGTCGGCAAGACCAGCGTGCTGGATGCCGTGGCCGGTTTGCTGAGGCCCGATGCGGGGCGGATTTCGGTGGGTGGCCGGGTGTTGTTCGATAGCGCCAATGGTGTGAACCTGCCACCCGAGGGTCGCGAGTGCGGCTATGTGTTTCAGGACGCGCGGCTGTTTCCGCACATGAATGTTCGCGACAATCTGCTCTATGGCTGGCGGCTGGCGCGCCCGGAGCATCGCTGGATGTCGCTGGACGAGGCCTGCGCCTTTCTCGGCATCGGCCATCTGCTGGAGCGGCGGCCGCGCACCCTGTCGGGCGGCGAAGCGCAGCGGGTGGCGATTGGCCGGGCGCTGCTGTCGGGGCCGCGATTTCTGGCGATGGATGAGCCGCTGGCCTCGCTGGATGCGGCGCGGCGCGAGGAGATCATGGCGGTGATCGAGCGTATTCGCGATGAGCTGGAATTGCCCATCCTCTATGTCAGCCACGACGCTGCCGAAGTGGCGCGGCTGGCGGGCGAGGTGGTTGCCATTGGCGCCGGGTAGTGTGTCGCCAGCGGCAGCCTGTGGAAATGAATGGGCGGCGTGTTCAGGCCACGCCGCCCGTTTGGATCAGAACTTCTCGCCCAGCTTGATGCCGAACTGCTGCGGTTTGGTGGGATAGGCCCGGCCATAGGCGGAACAGGCCGAGGGGATGCAGACCGAGTTCAGGCTGAGAATGCCGCGCTGGTCAAAGGCGTTCTGCACATAGAATTCCCATTTCCACGAAGCCAGTTGCGCGCCCAGCGAGAAATCGACGGTGGAGAAGCCGCTGATCGGACCGAAGGCGGCCGCATCGTTATCGACCAGCGCCGAGCGCACGCCCGACTGGTGGTTGACCACGCCCTGCACATAGGCCTTCGCCTTGCCCACATCGAACTTGTAGCGCAGCGTGAGGTTGCCCTTGAACTTGGGCTGGATCGGCAGGGCGTCGCCCTTCACCGCGACATTGCCCAAGGTGCAATCGGGGTTGCCGCTGAGGGCGATTTTGCAGACGTCGCTGGTCAGCTTGCCGTCCGTATAGGCGCCGCTGCCGGAGAAGGTCAGCTGGCCGAGGTTCAGCGAGAAATCGCTTTCCGCGCCGCGCACGCGGGCGCTGCCCACATTATAGGTGCTGAGCGTGCCGGTGGTGAGCGGCGTCGTCTCCTGGAACTGGGGCTTGCTCCATTCCTCGTCGTAAATCGCCACGTTCAGGGTCAACTTGTGGTTGAACCACGAGGTTTTCGCGCCAATCTCGTAGTTGGTCAGCGTGTCGGGCTTGTAGGGGTCGACATAGGAAATGCGGTTGATGCCGCCCGGGCGATAGCCGGTGGAATAGGTCGCATAGACCATATGCGTGCCGTCGATCTTCCAGCTCAGGTTGACGCGGTGGACTTCGCCCTTCTGGTCGGCAGTCCGGTTGAACAGGGTGCAGGGTCCGAAGCCGCCGTTTGCGGGCGCGATGCAGCTGCCGACCTTGCCCGAGGTGCCGGAGAAACCGCTGGCGGAATTGTTGGCGATGAAGCCACGAATGCCGCCGGACAGGGTCAGCCTTGTGGTGATGTCGTAGGACGCGTCGGCAAATGCGGCGTAGTCACGGTCGATGCGGTAGACGCGGGTGCAGAACACATCATCGCCGCAGGTGGGCACCGCCGAGGAATAGGAAGTGCTGGGATCGCTCGCAGCCAGACCCGGGATCACATAGTCGGCGAAAATGCGGTCGGTCTGGCGCTGCATGAACAGACCGGCGGTCAGGCGGAAAGCTTCGCTGGACGGCGAGGAGACGCGCAGCTCGTTGCTCAGCTTCGTTTAATCATCGTGGCCGTGATAGATCTGGCCCGGGTTCAGGTTCGTGCCGCCCGTGGTGAAGAAGTTATTGTAAAATCCGCTGCCAATGGCCTGATAGTTGACGGAATAATCCGAATAATCCTGCACCGTGTCGAGGTGGCGGGTGAAATAGCCGCCGGAATAGGTCACATCCCAGTTGGACAGCTTGCCATGGATGGTGAGCGCGGCCTGCGTCCATTCATCGCTGCCGTAATCGGGCGTGTAATCCTGCACCTGCAGATCACCCACGGCGGGCACGATGGAATCGCCATGCCCTGGCAGCGGGCCATAGAGGAAGGCGCCATGGGTCTTCTGGTTCTGGTAAATGACGGTTGGCGTCACCGTCCAGTTATCGTCCAGATCAATGCCCAGCGCGGCGCGGCCGCCGGCGGTTTCGACATCGTTAAAGTTCTTCTTGGCGAGGTTGCTGGTGAAATCGCAACCGGAAAGGCCCGGCGCGTTGCACACGGTCAGCGAAATAGGGTCGCCATTGACGTTGTTGACCGAATAGGTCCGCTTGCCCGGCATGTTGCTGATATAGCCGTCGTCGCGCTCGTAGAAGCCGGACACGCGCAGGGCCACGCGCGCGCTGAGCGGCACGTTGACGAAGGCATCGATGCTGCCACCGTTGGAATTCGCGCCCTTGGCGAAGCTGGTGCCCGAGATGTCGATCCCGCCCTCGAAGCGGCTCGGGTTCGGCTTGTTGGTGATGAGCCGCAGTGTACCCGACAGCGAGCTGGCGCCATAAAGCGTGCCTTGCGGGCCGGAAAGGGCCTCGACGCGCTGCATGCCGTAAATGTGCAGATCGACCGCGCCGGCGATGGTCGTCAGCGGGATTTCGTCGATATAAAGGGCGCTGGTCGGCTGCGATCCGGCATGGCTGCCGTTGCTCTCGCTGCCCGAGGAGATGCCGCGGAAATAGATCTGCGACTGGCCCGGCCCGGCAAAGGACTGATAGCTGACCGAGGGCAGCAGGCGGGCGTAATCGTCAAAGCTGGCAACGTGGTTGTCG
>CAIWFP010000221.1 GCA_903911985.1 uncultured Sphingomonadales bacterium | reverse complement strand
TTGGCGGTGAACATGCCGCTGCACGAGCCGCAAGTGGGGCAGGCCGAACGTTCGACCGCGGCCACTTCCTCGTCGGTATAGGACTCGTCGGCGGCGACCACCATGGCATCCACCAGATCGAGCGCGCGTTCCGCGCCCTTCACCACCACCTTGCCAGCCTCCATCGGCCCGCCCGAGACGAAGACAACGGGAATGTTCAGCCGCATCGCCGCCATCAGCATGCCCGGCGTGATCTTGTCGCAGTTCGAGATGCAGACGATGGCGTCGGCGCAATGGGCGTTGACCATATACTCCACGCTGTCGGCGATAAGGTCGCGGCTGGGCAGCGAATAGAGCATGCCGCCGTGGCCCATGGCGATGCCGTCATCCACCGCGATGGTGTTGAATTCCTTGGCGACGCCGCCCGCCGCCTCGATCTCGCGCGCGACCAGCTGGCCCATGTCCTTCAGATGGACATGGCCCGGCACAAACTGGGTGAAGCTGTTGGCCACGGCGATGATCGGCTTGCCGAAATCCTCGTCCTTCATGCCGGTGGCGCGCCAAAGCCCGCGCGCGCCCGCCATGTTGCGGCCGTGGGTGGTGGTTCTTGAACGATATACCGGCATGGTCTTGCCCCGTCTGTTATCCTTGCGGCTGTGGGAAAAGGCGCCTGGGTCGCGCCGCCGCTTCACCCCTGCCCGTTAGCGAAGTGCGCCGATGCAGGGAAACAGAATATGCGCCCCCCCGGCCCGCGGCCAAAGCTTGTTGATCCACGACAATGCGATCGCCCCTGCCGCGCTTACCCTCGGGGCTGCCCTGCCGGGTGACCTGCCGGGCGGCCTGCCCGCCGACAAACAGGCATGCGCAGCGCCTGAAGCGACCAACCAGCAAGGAGCCGTAATGAGCCACGTACCCCATGATCTTCACGAAGAATTCCCCGCCGATGCGCCCGTTCTGCATGAGTTGAAGGTCAACGACCCCCATTTCCGCAAGGTGGCGGATGCCTACCATGAAGTGAACCGCACCATCCACCGCGCGGAAACCGATGTCGAACCCGTCTCGGATCAGGTTCTGGAGGATCTCAAGAAGCAGCGGCTGGCGCTGCTTGACGAGGTCGCGCAAATCCTCATCGCCGCCAAGGCCTGACCAACTTGCAGCCCCGGTCTTTGACAAGGATCTCTGGCCCCGGTCTGTGGCTGGGGCCGGGGCGCGCGGCTTGGTCAAACGCGGGCGCGCGAGCATGGCAGGGCTTGACGATGAGGGGTTGGCGCCCCATCGCGTCGTGGCGGTAACAGACCCGCTGCGGCAGGAGAGTTCGTTCCATGGAATATCGCCCCCTCGGCGCCACCGGCATCAACGTCAGCGCGGTTTGCCTTGGCACCATGACGTGGGGCTCGCAGAACAGCGAGGCCGAAGCCCATGCCCAGATTGACCTCGCGCTCGATCGCGGGATCAATTTCGTCGATACCGCCGAGATGTATCCCGTCACCCCCAATCGCGCCGAAACGCGGGGCCGCACCGAGGAATATATCGGCAGCTGGCTGGCCAAAACCGGTCGCCGCGACGCCTTCATTCTGGCCAGCAAGGTTTCCGGGCCGGTGCCGGCCGGCGTCAACCGGGGTGACAACAAGCACCTTACCCGCGAAAATATCGAAAACGCGCTGAACAACAGCCTGCGCCGGCTCAACACCGATTACCTCGATCTCTATCAGGTCCACTGGCCGGATCGGCCGTCGCCGGCCTTTGGCAAGCGCGGACTGCAAAAGCTCTCCGACAAGCCGGAAACCGTGGCGATAGAGGAAACGCTGGAGGCTCTGGACGCCTTGGTGACGGCCGGCAAGATCCGCGCCTTTGGTGTTTCCAACGAGACCCCCTGGGGCGTGGCCGAATATCTGCGCCTTTCGCGCGAGAAGGGGCTGGCCCGCGTCGCCTCGATCCAGAATGCCTATAATTTGCTCAACCGCCTGTTCGAGGCTGGGCTATCCGAATTCGCCCTGCGCGAGGGCGTGGGGCTGCTGGCCTATTCGCCGCTGGCCTCGGGCCATCTCACCGGCAAATATCTCGGCGGGGTGGTGGTGCCCGGGTCGCGGCTGGATGTCGCCAATCAGTTCGCCCGCTATGATGTGCCCCAGCAGGCCGACGCCGCCGCGCGCTATGTCGCCATTGCCCATGCCTTTGGGCTCAGCCCCGCGACGCTGGCGCTGGCCTATGTCTATCGCCAGCCCTTTGTCACCTCGTCCATCATCGGCGCCACCTCGGTGAAGCAGCTGGAGGAGGATATCTCGGGCAGTCTGGTCGATCTTCCCAAGGAAGCTCTGGCGGCGGTGGAGGCGGTGCATCGCGCCTATCCCGATCCGTGTCCATAAGCGTTTGGCCCATAAGCCTGTGACACGGAGCGCCTGAATTTCGATGGCCGAGATCATCAACCTGCGCATGGCCCGCAAGGCGCAGACCCGCGAGGCGAAGGCGGCCATGGCCGCTGCCAATCGCGCCCGCCACGGCCAGCCCAAAGCCGCAAAGGCCGCAGCCGCGCAGGAAGCCGCGCGGGCAGACCGGCTGATAGAGGGCGCCCGCCGGGAGCCGCCTTTGGAACAGGAAAGCTGATGCGCACCACCTTTGAAACCGCCACGGTACGCCTCTATCATCTGGACAGCGCGGCGGAGGGCGGGGCCGCCAGCACCCTGTTCTATGGCCCACTGGCCGAGGCGCTGACTCTGGCCGCGCAGCAGCCCGAGGAGGTGCAGGACGGGTTGTTCATCGCCACCGACAATGATGTGGTGGCCTATCTCGACCTGCTGGAGGGATAGGTGGCCCGGTCCAGAGCGTCTTTGCGTTCAAGCTGACGCGAACGGAAAAGCGACGCTCAACCGCCGCGCGGGCTTATCGCGTTTCGCGATCCCAAATGGTCGAAAAACGCTCCAGCCGCGCTCAATCCAGCTTGAGGCCCCGCTTTTCGGGTCCAAACGCGCTGAGGCAAATCAGCGCCAGCGCCGCCAGCCCCGTCACCACGCCCAGCGCCAGCCCCAGATCATCGTGATGCGCCTGGGCGATGCCCGCCTGCAGCACCGCGTTGCGCGAGGCGATCAGATTGCCCAGCTGATAGACAAAGCCCGGAAACATCGCGCGGATCGCTGGCGGCGACAGCTCGTTGAGATGCGCGGGCACCACCGACCACGCCCCCTGCACCGCCGCCTGCATCAGGAAGGCACCCAGCCCCAGCGCCAGAACCCCGCCGCTGAATGCCCATAGCGGCAACACTGGCAGCACCAGCGCCGCCGCCAGAATGATCGCCCGGCGGCGACCGATCCGCTCCGACAGGCTACCAATAATCAGCGCGCCGATAATCGCGCCCACATTCATGATCGCGGCAATCATGCCGGTGGTATGGGTGTTCAACTGGTGCTGTTTTTGCAGGAAGGTGGGGTAGAGATCCTGTGTGCCGTGGCTGAGGAAATTGAACGCGGCCATCAGCGCCACCAGATAGGCGGCCAGCCGCCAGTGCGCGGCGATGGCCCGCAACGCCGCCGGATTGCGCCAGCTGTTATCCACCGGCGAGGGCTTGGCCGCCTTCCCCGCCAGAAAACTCGGTGATTCGCTCACCTGCCAGCGGATCACCAGCACCAGCAGCGCCGGGGCCAGCCCAAGGAAAAACATCCCCCGCCAGCCGATCGAATCGAAAAACAGATAGAAGGCGAGGCTCGCCAGCAGATAGCCGGAAGGATAGCCTGATTGCAGCAGGCCCGACACCCGCCCGCGAAGCCGCGCGGGGATGCTCTCCATCACCAGGCTGGCGCCCACACCCCATTCGCCGCCCATCGCACAGCCGAACAAGGCGCGGATAGCCAGTAGCTCGCCCAGCGAACGCGCCATGCCCGATGCGGCGGACAGCAGCGAAAACAGCACAATCACCAGCATCAGCACCGGGCGGCGGCCCCATCGCTCGGCCGCCCAGCCGAACAACAGCGCCCCCACCGGCCGCGCCGCCAGCGTGAAGAACAAGGCTTCGGAGACATGTTTGATATCGGAGTGGAACGTCTCGGCGATGGCCTTGATGAGGAACACCATCAGGAAGAAGTCGAAGGCGTCCAGCGTCCAGCCGAGATAGGAGGCGATGATGGCCGCCCGCTGCGCTTTTGTCAGCCGAGCGGCGGGGTCTGCGGAAGAAACAGCCGGTTCAGTCACAATGCCCCCACTCACCGGCCCGGCTCAGGCGTGGGCCTCAGCCATCATGCTTGTTTGTGTCGGCCGGGGCAAGATGGGCTTCCAGCTTCTCGCGCAGGCCCAGGCGGCGCACGATCCACAGGCTCACCAGCACCCCCAGCGTATCCGCCGCCCAATCATGCCAGTCGCAATCGCGGTGCAGCGATGGGATAGCCTGAATGACCTCGATCATCGCGCCCAGAAAGGAGAGACGTTCCAAAATCAACCAGTCCGGCGCGCGGCGAAAACCCAGCCGCGCCAGCAGCGCCATGCCGCCAAAGGAAAGAGCATGCTCGGCCTTGTCGCCCAGCACCTCGAACACGAGTTGCGGCGGGTGCGGTTGGAGCATCATGAACAGGGTGACGGCAAGGGCGGCAAAAAACAGGGCGCGGGCAGGCTTGTCGATGGTCATGTTTGGCCTCGCAGGGTGGTGGCGCGGTGATGGACGAATTAACAATCCTGTCCAGCCCCCAATTCGCAATTGCGGCATAATCCGGGTGGGGCATGCGGCGCGCCGCAATATGGCGCACGAAAAAGGGAGGGCCGCGCACCGGGCGCCGCCCTCCCAATCCAATCCTCGTCCCGTCAGCAGCGCCGATCAGCGGCCGTGATGATCCCAGCCACCGCCGCCGTGCCCGCCTCCGCCGTGCCAGCCGCCACCTCCGCCGTGCCAGTCGCCACCGCCATGCCAACGGCCACCATCGCCGCCATGCCAGCCGCCATAGGGGCCGCGATAGGTGTGCCAGTACCAATCGTGATAGGGGTATGGGCGGTAGACCCAGTAATCATCGACATAAACCCACGGCACATACCAGCTGGGCGCGGCATAATAATATCCCGGCGGGCCATAGGCATAGGCGGGCGCCCCCTGCCGGGTGACATAGCCCGGCGGACATCCGGGGCTGGTTTCGTTACTGGAACTGCTGGCCACGGCCGCGCCGCCCATGGCGCCCACCATCGCGCCGGCGGCAACGCCCGCCCCATGGCCGCCAGCCGCTCCGACAATCAGCGCGCCGAGAATGCCGCCGATAATCGCGCCGCCAGCCGGGTCGCCCTGCGCCTTCACACAATTGTCGCGGGCCCAGCGCTGGGCCTCGGCGGCATAGGCCGCGTCGAGTTGCTGCTGCACCGTGGGGTCGGCGGGCGGAACATAGTTCGGCGGGGGCGGAGGCGTCTGGCGGCCATCATAGCCGCCGGGGGGTGCCGGTTCCGGCGGAGGTGGGGGCGAGCGATAGTCACCACCGGCTTGTGGCGGCGGTGCCCCTTGGGGGTAGGCCTGAGAGGGTTGCGGATAGGCCTGAGAGCCTTGGGGTGAGCCTTGGGGTGAGCCTTGGGGTGAGGTTTGGGGTGAGGTTTGGGGGTAGCCCTGGGGGTAACCCTGCGGGTAACCCTGAGAATAGGCGGGCGGTGGCCCGCTCTGGGCAAGGGCCGCCGCACTCAGCACCGGGGAGGCCGCCGAAACGAGGGCTCCCGCGACAAGCAGGGCACGGGGCAGGGAATGGCAACGCATCGAGGCACTCCTTCTTGTGGCTGGCCTTACTGATCCTGCGGCCATCCTAATGTCTGACAGCAATGTGCCACGCGCCCGGTGAACACAAGCTGACGCAGGGGAGGTTTGACGAAGGGGCGTATTGATGAAGGGACGTATTGACGAAGGGGCGATGGGTCGCCCCAAATGCCGCCCCACGCCTCCGGTTTGTCGCAACGCAAGGTTTGTCCCGCCCGGTCTGTTAAAGGGCGGAGCAGCGGGGCTGGCCATGTCCGCCCATCACTGGCATGGGTTTACCGGGCAATACCGGTTGCGAATTTGGCCCGGTGTGAAAAATCTGAGGAAGCGCGACGATGAGCAGCGGCGATGACGACTATGTCTATGACGAAGACAGCGGTGAATGGCTGCCCGCGGCCGAGCTCGCCGCCAAGCAGGCCGCCACATCCGCTGCCGACGGCACGGTGGAAGTGCGCGATTCGGTAGGCAATATTCTGGCCGATGGCGATCAGGTCACGCTGATCAAGGTGTCCCCCGTCAGCACCAATGGCACAGATTTGAGGTTGTGATTTAAGGAGGGTTGGGGCTTCGTCGTAGTGACGAAGGAACGAAGATGAAGCCCCAACC
>CAIWFP010000220.1 GCA_903911985.1 uncultured Sphingomonadales bacterium | reverse complement strand
CGCCAGCCCGTTGGCGCGCATGCTGCGCTCATAGCGGGCGCGGTCGACGGGCGAGAGCATGCGGCGCAGGTTCTGCCCCGGCGGCAACAGCGCCTTGGCGGCAACGATGGCACGCATATCCTCGGGGCTCCGGTCGATGATCTCGGTCACCAACTCGCCCGATGCGGCAAAGGCACTGGCCACCGGGCCGGAAAACCACGTCACCCCGGCCGGCAGCGCATGCACTGTGCCGAACAGATAGATGGTCGTCGCGCCCGAGCTGAGTTTCCACAGTGCCGGATGGGCGTCGCTGCCGGCGGGTGTGGTGGCACTGGCCTTAGCGGCGGTGGCAGGTTCCGCCCATGCCGGAGAGCCGCCCGCCACCAGCGAGGCCAACACAAGGCCGGCGGCCATCAACCGGGCCACCGTCGATTGGAGAGCTGAAGGGATGAACTTGCGGCACATGCTGCCCCCTATAACGACACAACTGATACAGCGTATGAATAAAGCTGATACATTTTTCCGGCAGCATCTCGTAGTGTCCCGGCCCAGCACCACACCCGGCGCAACCCTGCTTTTGCGCCCCAATCCCCGCCATCTTGGCATTGACCGGCCCGCGCCCATCGGCCAAAGGCCGAGCTATGAGCGAGCCGGTTACCCCCTTAAGCTTTCAGGACATGATCCTTCGCCTCCACGCCTTTTGGAGCGAGCATGGCTGCCTGATTCTGCAACCCTACGACATGCGGATGGGCGCGGGCACCTTCCACCCCGCCACCACCCTGCGCGCGCTGGGGCCAGAGCCCTGGGCCGCCGCCTATGTGCAGCCCAGCCGCCGCCCCACCGACGGCCGCTATGGCGAGAACCCCAACCGCCTCCAGCATTACTACCAGTATCAGGTCATCCTGAAGCCCAGCCCCGAGAACCTGCAGGAACTCTACCTCCAGTCGCTGGCCGCCATCGGCGTCGACCCGCTGGCCCACGACATCCGCTTTGTCGAGGACGACTGGGAAAGCCCCACATTGGGCGCCTGGGGTCTTGGCTGGGAAGTGTGGTGCGACGGCATGGAGGTGACCCAGTTTACCTATTTTCAGCAGGTCGGCGGTTTTGACTGCAAGCCGGTGGCTGGCGAGCTGACCTACGGCCTTGAACGCCTCGCCATGTATATTCAGGGTGTGGATCGCGTGTACGATTTGCGCTTCAACGACCACGGAGTCAGCTACGGCGACGTGTTCCTGAAGAACGAGCAGGAACTCTCGAAATACAACTTCGAGATCGCCGACACCGACCAGCTCTTCCTCGGCTTCCAGCATGCCGAGAAGGAAGCGCAGGCCTGCATCGCCGCCAACATTCCCCTCGCCGCCTATGATCAGGCGATCGAGGCCTCGCATCTGTTCAACCTGTTGCAGGCGCGCGGCGTCATCTCCGTGCAGGAACGCGCCAGCTACATCGGCCGCGTGCGCGATCTGGCCAAGGGCGCCTGTCAGGCATGGATCGAGAAGAACGAGGCTGAATGGACGGCCAAATATCCGGGGTGGAGCAAGTGAGCGCGCAAGACTTCCTTCTCGAACTGCGCAGCGAGGAAATCCCCGCGCGGATGCAGGCCGGCGCCCGCCGCCAGTTGCACGATGATCTGGCCGCCGCCCTGCATAATGCCGGATTGGTGGTGGATGGCGCGGCGATCCGCAGCTTCTCCACCCCGCGCCGCCTTGCCGTCATCGTCTCGGGGCTTCCCGCCGCCACCCAAGCCGTGAGCGAAGAGCTGAAAGGCCCGCGCACCTCCGCTCCCGAACAGGCGCTGGAAGGCTTCCTGCGCAAAACCGGCCTGACCAAAGGCCAACTCACCGAACGCGACGGCGTCTGGTTCGCGATCCTCGACAAGCCCGGCCGCGCCACCGCCGATGTGCTGGCCGAGGCCATCCCTGCCATCATCCGCGCCTTCAGCTGGCCGAAATCGCAACGCTGGGGCGCCGCCTCGCTCTCCACCGAGAGCCTGCGCTGGGTGCGCCCGCTGCAGGGCATCGTCGCGCTGCTGGGCGAGGATGTGGTGGCGCTTGAGGTCGAGGGCATCACCTCTGGCCGCGCCACTTTGGGCCACCGGTTTCACAGCCATGGTGCCATCGAGATAACCTCGGCCGCCACCTATGAGCAGCAGCTGCGCGCCCACCATGTCATCGTCGACCACACCGCCCGCGAGGCGCTGGTGCGCGAGGGTGCCCGTGAGGCCGCCGCCGAGGCCGGGCTTCGCCTCGTCGATGACGAGGGGCTGGTGGTGGAAAACGCCGGGCTCACCGAATGGCCGGTGCCGCTGCTGGGCCGCTTCGACGAGGATTTTCTTGAGGTTCCGCCTGAGACCATTCAGCTAACCGCCCGCACCAACCAGAAATACTTCATCTGCCGGGATGCGGCGGGCAAGCTCGCCAACGCCTTCGTCTGCACCGCCAATATCGTCGCGGTCGATGGCGGAGCGGGGATTGTCGCGGGCAACCGCAAGGTGCTGGCCGCGCGGCTTTCTGACGCCCGTTTCTTCTGGCAGCAGGACCGCAAGAAGAGCCTGACCCAGCATGCGCAAGGCCTGTCGCGCATCACCTTCCACGAGAAGCTGGGCACTGTCGCCGACAAGGTCGCCCGCGTGGCGAAACTCGCCCGCTGGCTGGCCGAAGAAGGCATTGTGCCGGGCGCCAACCCCGATCTGGCAGAGCAGGCCGCCCAGCTGTGCAAGGCCGACCTCACCACCGAAATGGTCGGCGAGTTCCCCGAGCTGCAAGGCCTGATGGGCGGCTATTACGCGAAGGCCGAGGGCCTGCCCGACGCCGTCGCCAACGCCATCCGCGACCACTACAAGCCCGTGGGGCAGGGGGACGATGTTCCCACCGACCCCGTAACCGTGTGCGTCGCGCTGGCGGACAAGTTGGATACGCTGGCAGCTTTTATCCTCGAACGGATGCCTCCTACAGGCTCGAAAGACCCATTTGCTCTCCGAAGGGCTGCTTTGGGGATATTGTCTCTTCTTGAGCAGAACAACATCAGGCTTAATCTAACGCAGCCGATCATGCTGATAGCTCATCGACTTTTGCGCGCACCAGAATTTTTTGTCGACGGGTTTATCGTTGATGAGTGGTTTGGTGATGAGTTCGATCAGACGATTTCGTTCTATGGGGAAGAGATACCACAAATCCCCGCTTTCCTCGCCGACCGCCTCAAAGTCCAGCAACGCGAAGCCGGCGTCCGCCACGATTTGATCGACGCCGTCTTCGCCCTCGGGGGCGAGGACGACCTCGTTCGCCTGCTCGCCCGCGTCCACGCGCTCCAGTCCTTCATCGCCACGCCGGACGGCACCAACCTGCTTGCGGGCTACAAGCGCGCCGCCAACATCCTCAAGGCGGAGGAGAAAAAGGGCTGGGAAGCAGGCGCCACCAATCCCGCCCCCGAACCCGCCGAGGCCGCCCTCATCGCGGCCCTCAGCCAAGCCACCCCGCGCGCCGAAGCCGCCATCGCCGCCGAGGACTTCGCCGGGGCCATGGCGGCGCTGTCCACCCTGCGCGCCGCCGTCGACGATTTCTTCACCACCGTCACGGTAAACGACGCCGACGCGACCAAGCGCGCCGCCCGTCTGGGCTTGCTTGACGCGTTCCGTGCTGCGGTGCACAAAGTGGCGG
>CAIWFP010000219.1 GCA_903911985.1 uncultured Sphingomonadales bacterium | reverse complement strand
GCCCTTCGCCTACAAGCACGCCATCGACGCGATGACCGCCAAGGGTACCTCACTGGGAACCGGCGCCGACTCACCCGCCTTCCGCGTCGCCTTTGCCTTTGTCATGGCCTACGCCCTTGGCCGCTTTGCCAGCGTCGCTTTCGACAATCTGCGCAACATCGTGTTCGAGCGGGTAGGGCAGGATGCCACCCGCACGCTGGCGGAGGATGTGTTCGCCCGGCTGCACCGCCTCTCCCTGCGCTTCCATCTGGCCCGCCGCACGGGCGAGGTCACCAAGGTGATCGACCGCGGAACCAAGAGCATCGACACCATGCTCTATTTCCTGCTGTTCAATGTGGCCCCCACGGTAATCGAGCTTGTGGCGGTGGCCATCATCTTCAAGCTCTATTTCGGCTGGGGGCTGGTGCTGGCCACGGCAACGGCGGTGGTGGCCTATGCGGCGACCACGCGCTGGATCACCGAATGGCGCTCTGCCCTGCGCGAAAAGATGAACCGGCTGGATGGGCAGGCAATGGCCCGCGCGGTCGATTCGCTGCTGAATTACGAGACGGTGAAATATTTCGCCGCCGAGTCTCGCGAGCTCAAACGCTATGGCGCGGCCACCCGCGCCTATGCCGATGCGGCGGTGGTCTCGGAAAACTCGCTGGGTCTGCTCAACATCGCCCAGGCGCTGGTGGTGAATCTGCTGATGGCGGGCGCCATGGGCTACACCGTATGGGGCTGGTCGCAAGGGCGCCTGACGGTGGGCGATCTGGTCTTCGTCAACACCTACCTCACCCAACTCTTCCGCCCGCTGGATATGCTGGGCATGGTCTATCGCACCATCCGGCAGGGCCTGATCGACATGGCCGCCATGTTCGCGCTCATCGACACAGAGATCGAGGTGAAGGATGCCCCCGGCGCCCCGGCACTGGTCATCCGCCAGCCCAGTGTGGTGTTCGACAATGTCGTGTTCGGCTATGATCGCGACCGCACCATCCTGCATGGCCTCACCTTCGAGGTGCCAGCGGGGCACAATGTCGCGCTTGTCGGCCCCTCGGGTGCGGGCAAGAGCACCATCGCCCGGCTGATCTTCCGCTTCTACGACCCCTGGTCCGGGCGCATCCTCATCGACGGGCAGGATATCGCCGCTGTCACCCAAACGTCCTTGCGCGCGAACCTCGGCATCGTGCCGCTGGTTTCGGTGCTGTTCAACGACACCATCGGCTACATTGTCGGTTATGGGCGCGCCAACGACCTTGGGGACGCCAGCCCGGCCGAGATCGAGGCCGCCGCGCGGGGCGCCGCCATCTGGCCGCTGATCGAGCGCCTGCCCAAGGGCCTGAACACCGAGGTTGGCGAGCGGGGCCTGAAGCTCTCCGGTGGCGAGAAGCAGCGCGTGGCCATCGCCCGCACCCTGCTCAAGAACCCGCCGATCCTGCTGCTCGACGAGGCGACCAGCGCGCTCGACACCCGCACCGAGCAGGAGATCCTCTCCACCCTGCACGATATCGCCACCAATCGCACCAGCCTGTCGATCGCCCACCGCCTTTCCACCATTGCGGACGCCGATTGCATTCTGGTGCTGAACGAGGGGCGTCTGGCCGAGCAGGGCACCCACGCCGAATTGCTGCGCCGCGACGGGCTCTATGCCGAAATGTGGAACCGGCAGGCCAATGAGGTGGAGGAACTGGGCGTGGCCGCGCAATAGGCGGGCAGGTTAAGGCAAGCGGTAGACTCGGGGGGTGTTACACCCCCCAACCCCCATACCTGTCTGCGTAGCGCCCATCATCTGCATGGCGCATCGCCGCTAAGCATCTTTATAATAGCCTGCGGCGCAGCGGCGTTGTTGCGCCAGGCTGGAATGGCGCGCCACGTCGACAATGACAGGCGCCGGGGCGAGCCCCTGCAAAACCTTGTTGCCCGACAACTCCATCGCGCAAACGAAAGGGCCGGGAGGCAATGCCCCCCGGCCCATCCGTGACGAAACCGTCAGTCAGTGCAGACTATCAGAAGCCAGCGGTGATCGAGAACACCGCAACGCTCTTGGCGAGACGATGCGCGCCAGAACCGATGTCTGCCGTCGACAGGTCGGTGCCAACAGCGGAAACGTCGAAGGTCAGCGACTTCCACTTGTAGCTTACGCCGGCAGTATAGTCCTCATAGGACTTGCCGGAGTCCAGACCACCACCGGTGTGACCGAAGTGACCATGCACGGTCAGCGCGGGCAGCACGGCCGGGGAATAGCTCAGCTCGGCAAACTCATACATGTTGTAGTGGCTGTTGGTGCCGTAAAAGGTGAAAAACGGCTGAGCAGGCGCAAAGTTCACGCCAACCTTGGCGGTCACCGGGCCAAACGACTTGGCAGCGTCGGCATAGAACTCATACAGATTGTTGAAGCTGGCGTTCGGGTAGATGTAGCCATACACGCCGCCATCGAGGGTGATGCCGTCCTTGAAGGTGTGGGCATAGCCGCCGTAAACGTCGATCTCAGAGCCGCCGCTGAAGGTATTGCCAGCAGCCCAGGTCGACACATAGAAGCCCGACGAATGCGTCAGCGTGATCGCCGCCTCGCCGGTGGGCTTGTTGTCAGTCTGGGCAATGCCACGAAACTTGTAGTTCGAAACGATCGCCGCACTACCGGTGACGGTGAAATCCGAGGCCGGTGCGGCATCGGCGTGGGCCACTTCGGCAGAAGCGACGACGGCAAGCGCGGCAACCGCGCAAAGGAACTTGATCTTCATAATAGGAGCCCTTTCAAAAAACTTTCAGGGTTCCTTCCTGCGAACCGCGGCCTCACGCCTCTTGGTGGGCGGAGTGCTTCGGTCCCCCATTGGCTATCAAGCCATTGTGCGCCGCACAACCATGTGAGCAGTTGCACCATGACATTGCCAAGACAGTGCGGTTTTTGTGCAACACCCCCGCCAGAGGGGCCGGGGCGACGGCGCCTAGTGGGCGGCGCCTTTCCAGATCACCGCCTGCGCCACCACGCAATGTTCGCCGTTGAAGGTGATCGAGGGTGACCCATAGAGACGCCAGCCCTGTTCCAGAGCCTCCGACACGCGCTGGCAAAAATGGTGGTCATCCTTGCCCGTCAGCAGGCGATAGGGCGATTTCCCGTCGGGCGGCGTAGTGGCTTGCGTGCTGTCATTGGTCATCGGCGGTTCTCCCCTGGCACTGGCGCAACGCGGCCATGGCGGCATCCGCGTCGGCTTGCGGCACAAATACATGGTCATGGTGAAAAGCGGCAATCACATTGCAGGCGATGCCCCGCGCCGCCAACGCCCCCGCCACCGCCGCCGTCAGCCCCACACCATCCAGCGCGGAAAACACGCCCAATGTAATGCGCCGCATCGGCATATCGCACGGCAGATCGAAGCCGCGAGCCTCGTCCAGCGGCAGCACGAGACTGATCCCCTCATCCTCCCGGAAAAGGGCCAGCGCGCGCGGGAACACCCCGCTCCAATCCCGGGCACCATCCCGCGCATCCGTGCAAAACACGTAAGGCACAGGGTCGAGCACGGGGTTCATCCCCGCGACCATTTCGGCACCCTCACGCACCACCCCGGCCATCACAGAATATATTTCGACAGGTCGGTATTCCCGGCAAGTCCCGCCAGCCGCTCGCGCACATAGGCGGCGTCGATCTCCACCGATTCGCCGGTGCGGTCCTCGGCCTCGAAGCTGAGATCCTCCAGCAGGCGCTCCATCACGGTTTGCAGGCGGCGGGCGCCGATATTCTCGACGCTTTCGTTCACCTGCGCGGCAATGCGGGCAATTTCGCCAATGGCCTCGTCGGTAAAGGTCAGCGTCACCTGCTCGGTGGCCATGAGCGCGCGATATTGCTCGACGAGATTGGCACGGGTTGCGCTGAGGATCCGCACAAAATCCGCCTCGGACAGCGCCTTCAACTCCACGCGAATCGGCAGGCGTCCCTGCAACTCGGGCAGCAGATCGCTCGGCTTGGCAACGTGAAATGCCCCGCTGGCGATAAACAGCACATGATCGGTTTTCATCGGGCCATATTTTGTGGCGATGGTCGTGCCCTCGATCAGCGGCAGTAGGTCGCGCTGCACACCTTCACGGCTCACCGATCCGCCGCGCACGTCAGAGACGGCGATCTTGTCGATCTCGTCGAGGAACACGATGCCATTGGCCTCGGCATTGGCCAGCGCCACCCGGGCGACATCATCCTGATCGAGGCGCTTCTCGCTTTCCTCGTCGACCAGCTTTTTCCAGGCGTCGGGAACCTTCATCTTGCGGCGCTTCAGCGCCTGCTTGCCCATCGCCTTGGCCATCATGTCGCCAAGGTTGATCATCCCCATGCCCCCACCCATTCCGGGCAGCTCCATCGGCATGGCGGGCGCGTCCTCCACCTCGATCTCCACCTCGGCGTCATCCATGGCATGCTGGGCGATACGCTGGCGAAAGCTCTCGCGGGTGGCCTCGCTGGCGCCATCACCGACCAGAGCCTTCAGCAGACGGTCCATCGCGGCGCCCTCGGCGGCCTCGCGCACCGCCTCGCGGCGGCGGTCCTTCTCCAGTCTTATCGCCTCCTCGGCCAGATCGCGACCGATCTGCTCCACATCGCGCCCGACATAGCCGACCTCGGTGAACTTGGTCGCCTCCACCTTCACAAAAGGCGCATCGGCCAGCTTCGCCAGGCGGCGGCTGATCTCTGTCTTGCCGCAACCCGTCGGCCCGATCATCAGGATGTTCTTGGGGCTAACCTCGTCGCGCAGCTCAGGGCTCAGCCGTTGCCTGCGCCAGCGGTTGCGCAGGGCCACGGCCACGGCGCGCTTGGCATCGGCCTGTCCCACAATATGCTCGTCCAGCGCGGCGACGATGGCCTTGGGGGTAAGATTGTCGTTCATGGATGTCCTATTCGCCGGTCAGTTGGCGTCAGGCTGGGGCGAATCGATGCTCTCCAGCGTCAGGCGGTCTTTGGTGAAGACGCAGATGTCGGCGGCGACCTTCATCGCCTTGCGGGCAATCACCTCGGCATCGCTTTCATATTCGGCCAAGGCCTTGGCGGCGGCCAGCGCGTAAATGCCGCCAGAGCCAATCGCCGCGATGGTGGTGCCGTCCATCGCCTCGGGTTCCAGCACATCGCCATTTCCGGTAAGCACCAGCAGCGTCTGGCTATCTGCCACGATCATCAGGGCTTCAAGGTTGCGCAGATATTTGTCGGTGCGCCAGTCCTTGGCCAGTTCCACCGCCGCGCGCAAAAGCTGGCCGCCCCCTCTGCTTGAACCGTGTTGCTCCAGCTTGCGCTCCAGCCGCTCGAACAGGGTGAAGGCATCGGCCGTGGCCCCGGCAAAGCCCGCCATCACATGGCCCGCCCCATGTTCATCCTTGGCGCCAAGCCGCCGCACCTTGCGCGCATTGGGCTTCATCACGGTGTTGCCCATGGAGACCTGACCATCGCCAGCGATGACGGTACGCCCGCCCTTTTTTACGCCGATGATGGTAGTGCCGTGCCACTGGATCAGCCCGTGGCTGCTTGCTGAATTATCCATGACCCGGATATGGGGCGGGCTGGCGATTTGTCCAGCCCGCCGCAGCAGTCAATCCCGCATCTGGCCCGCATCTGGCCCGCATCACGCGCCAAACGCGCCCGCCAGATCAGCTGCCGTTGGGACCAGGCGCTGATCCGCCGCTGCCGCCGGGCCCGCCCGAGCCGCCGCCAATCGCGCTGACCGTGCCGATATTGCCGAACAGATCCTCGAAGAACCCGCGCTTGCGGCCCAGCGTGGCGGTCGCGTGGTGGTCCGGCTTGATGCCGGCGACGTGATCGACGTTGGCCTTGTCCACTGCGGCGACATTGCCCTTGGCGTCAAAGCGCACCCGCAACACCACTTCCTTGGTCACATGCGGTCCGCGAAACGGCGGCTGGCGCGTATCAACGGCGACATAATACCACACCGGGTCGCCAAACTGGCTGACGAAAGTCGGCCGGCCCAGCGTGCGCTCCACCGAGGTCTTGTTGTCAACGCCCGGCGCCACCGTGTCGACCAGCGTCTCGTCGACGAGAAATCCGCGATGATCCTTGATCGTCGTGGTGCAACCGCCCGCCATCACCACCAGGCCGGCCGCCAGAGCCATCTCCAATCGCATCCGTGCCATCACTCGCATCCCTATCGCTCCGCTTGGCGCAACTGCCAGTCTCTTGGCCAGCCCATTGCCAGCCGCCCGGCCATTGCCTATCGGCAAGAGCCTTAAGGCCCCTTGGCGCGCATCGCAATGCCGCATGGTGCCCAAGGCTTGAACCAGCCCTGAATGCAGCCCCGACCGGAGACTGCCCTAATGGCCGGCGCATAAAGATGAAATGGCATTTTTCACATGACACTGCTCACCCGCCTGCTTCGCCCGCTGTTTGGTTCCCGGCCAGACGAACACGCCGCCATCCGCCCCCTGTGGCACCGGGTGGTGGAAATCGCCCGCGAAAAGGCTTGGTATGGCAAGCTGGGCATCGCCGACACCGTGCCCGGCCGCTTCGATGCGATCACGCTGGTGCTGGCGCTGGTGCTGCTGCGTCTGGAGGCCGAGGCGGATCTGGCCATACCATCGGTGCGCCTTACCGAATTGTTCGTGGACGACATGGATGGCCAGCTGCGCGAATCGGGCGTGGGCGATCTGGTGGTGGGCAAACATGTCGGCCGGCTGATGGGCGTGCTGGGGGGGCGGCTGGGCGTGCTGCGCGAAACACTGGCGCAAGGCGAGGATGGCCCGCTGGCCGCGGCCCTTGCCCGCAATGTCACCCTGCGCGAGCGTGCCAGGCCCGAGCCACTGGCCGCCGCCGTCCGCGTTCTGACCGCCCAGCTCGCCGCGCTTGCGCCCGCCCAGCTGCTGGCTGGCGATATTCCTGTGCGGGATCTGCCCTGATGACCAACCTTGCCCCGCCCCACATGCCCGAACCCGAGTTCAGCCGCCTGATCGATATTCGCAAGATCGACGGCCGGGAGCTGGAACTGTCCGCCACACCGGCCGAATGCGCCGCGCTGACCACCCGTTTCTTGCTGGTGTCCATCGGCAGCCTGATCGCGCGCGTCTCGCTGGCGCGCGATGGCGAGGTGGTGGTGGTGACCGGGCGGCTGCTGGCCGATATCGTCCAAAGCTGCGCGATCTCGGCGGAAGATCTGGCGGTGCGGATCGACGAGCCGCTGTCCTTGCGCTTCCTCTCGGAAAACGCGGTGGTCGCGCCCGTATCCGAGGAGGAGGAGCTCAGCGCCGATGCCTGCGACGAGATCCCCTTCGAAGGCGACCGCCTCGATCTGGGCGAGGCGGTGGCGCAAAGCCTCGCGCTGGCGATCGACCCCTTCGCCACCGGGCCCGATGCCGAACGCGTCCGCCGCGAACGCGGATTGCTGGACGAGGGTTTGGCCGGGCCTTTCGCGGCCCTTGCGGCGCTGAAGGGCAAGAACCCGGAATAGGCGGTCAGGAAAAGTTGAGACGCAGGAGCTCGCCCTTGGCAACCCCTTATACCAAGGTTCGATGAGCTTGACTCATCGGACCTTGGTTAAGCCCGTGTAGCGCCTGAACATTTCCAAGGCGTGATGCGTCAGCATCTCGGCGCCTTGGTATACCTGTCGTCGCGGCACCTCGGTTCGACCTCCCGCAAGGCCGCAGCGCCGCAGGCTTTGTAGCCGCTTCGCGGCACCGCACTGACAGGTGAGCACTGAGCAAGACAGGTATGGGGGTTTGGGGGTGTAACACCCCCCAAGTCTATCCTGAAACTCTGACAACCCAACCAAAATCAGAACG
>CAIWFP010000218.1 GCA_903911985.1 uncultured Sphingomonadales bacterium | reverse complement strand
GGGGGAGGTGGGGGGCGACGTTGACAGGAATGGGAGCGCGAGGGGGTTACCCCCTCGCAGCTTATCTTCCCTTTATCCCGGTCTTTTCCCCAGCCTTATCCCAGCGTCAGCTTTCCAACTGGCGCTGGCGCGAGCGGACGTCGCCGTCCATGTCGGCGTCGCGGGTGCGCAGGTCTTCGATGAGGCGGACGGCGTGGATTACCGTGGAGTGATCGCGGCCGCCGAATTTGCGGCCGATTTCGGGGTAGCTGCGCGGGGTGAGGACTTTGGCGAGGTACATGGCCACCTGGCGCGGGCGGACGACGGCGCGGGCGCGGCGTTTGGAGGCCATTTCTGTGCGGTCCACGCGGTAGAACTGGCAGACGGTGCGCTGGATTTCGTCGATGGTGATGCGCTTGCGGTTGGCGGAGAGGATGTCGGTGAGTTGTTCCTCGGCCAGTTGCAGGCTGACCGGCTGGCCGGTGAGCTGGGCGTAGGCGATGAGCTTGTTGAGGCCGCCGACGGCCTCGCGCACGTTGCGGTTGATGGTGCGGGCGAGGAATTCGATGACGTCCGCGGGCACATTGGCCGAGGGGAAGCGGGCGAGGCGGCTTTCGAGGATGGAGCGGCGCAGGTCGATATCGGCGGGGGCGATGTCGGCGACGAGGCCCATGGAGAGGCGCGAGAGCAGGCGCTGCTCGACGCCATCGAGGGCTTGGGGGGCGCGGTCGGCGGCGAAGACGAGGCGTTTGCCTTCGGCGAGGAGCGCGTCGATGGTGTAGAGGAGTTCTTCCTGTGCGGAGGCCTTGCCGATGATGAACTGAATGTCGTCGACGAGGAGGAGATCGAAGCCGCGCAGGCGCGATTTGAACTCGATCATCTGGTTTTGCCGCAGGGCCTGAACGAATTCGACCATGAAGCGTTCGGCGCTGCAATAGAAGATGCGGGCGCGCGGGTGGGCCGCGAGATAGGCGTGGCCGATGGCGTGCATCAGATGGGTCTTGCCCTGCCCGGTGGCGGCCTTGAGGTAGAGCGGCGAAAACTGGGGCACTTCCACGGCGGCCATGCGTTGCGCGGCGTTGGCGGCGAGCACATTGGCGGTGCCGGTGACGAAGCTGGGGAAGGTGAGCGAGGGATCGAGGCCGATGGAGGCCAGACCCATGGTATCGCCGTGGCCGGAGCCGATGTCGGGCATGGCAAGGCCGATGGCGCGGCCTTCCTCGCCGGGGGGGTCATTGGCGGGGCGGCGGCCGGAGGGGCCGATGCCATCATGGGCGCCATCGCGCGCCAGACGCAGGTCGGGCATCTGGCGGCGGCCGGGATGGACCGAGATGCGCACCTGGCGCACTTCGCTGCGGGCGATCTTCCAGGCGAGGCTCAGGCGGTCGGCAAAGCGGTCCGCCACCCAGTTGGCCGAAAATTCGGTGGGCAGGAAGAGGTCGAGCGTGCCGGTATCCTTGGCGAAGGCGCCAAGCTGGATGGGGCGGATCCATTGGGCGAAGAGCTGCTGGCCCAGATCCTTCTTGAGGCCCTGAATGATGTCCGCCCAATCGGCGGCGAGATCCATCGCGTCCTGATCCTCGGGCGAGCGGACGGCGCTGAGGCTTCCCTTGGAAGGCGGGCGGTCCGACGTCATGGCGTTTGTAACATCATGGCAGTGAGTTTCCCCGAACACAGTGTTGCAGCCACCTGAATCCGCGCGGGGCGAATCCACAGGCGACTATAATTACGCAGCGCCGGACGCGGTGAGCGCGGGAAGCTGGACCGTGTAGGCCACAGACTCCCCATCAAACCCGCGCAAAGGCGCGAGGCCGCTCAATCGCGTTACCGACCTGATGATTCCCCCCGATGGCGTTTATGCCCCCGGTGAGAGCGGTTCTATGAACGTGTGGGGGACAAGGGCAAGGGTGGGGGTTGCAAAAAATATGAAATAATTGGCTTGACATGGAGGGGGTGCCGAGAAAACCGGAGAAATCAAGCAAGCGATTGTAAATGCGCTGTTTTTTTAGTTAAAAAAACGCGAATCGCGGATTTACTTGGACTTTTTCCCCGGCGTATCGCGCAGGTGCAAACGCACAAAAATGGCCGGCGAAATGATCCGCCGGCCACAATTATGTAAGAATACCTTAGGGAGCCTGCGTAATCACCGATTCACCATGCGAATCGGTGGTGTGCCGCCCACCGGTACCCCCCCGGTAACCCCGGCGTGGCGTCAGAGCGACGACACCCGCTTGGTCAGGCGCGACAGCTTGCGCGAGGCGGTGTTCTTGTGCAGCACGCCGCGGGCCACACCACGCGCCAGTTCCGGCTGGGCAGCGGCAAGGGCGGCGGAGGCGGCGGACTTGTCACCACCCTCAAGCGCGGCTTCCACCTTCTTCACGAAGGTGCGGATGCGACCCAGACGGTTGCCGTTGATTTCGGCGCGCTTTTCATTGCGGCGGATGCGCTTCTTGGCTTGCGGCGTATTGGCCATAATCTTCCTCTGTCGGGCCGCTGGGGCCAAAATTACCGTGAAATTCGCTGATCTGTTCGGCAGACGAAGCCCACCGGAAAGCGGCGCCCTTAACGGTGGGTGGGCGAATCGTCAAGGTGTGTGTGAGTTGAATGGTGCGCGGAGTTTTTTTGATTAGTGCGGCAAACCCCTCCGGAAGATTCTTTGTTGGGTGCGCTCGTGGCATCCGCCACGAGCTTGCTGTGCCATCCCGAGTCTTTGATTAGTGCGCCCTTGGCATCCGCCAAGGGCTTGCGGCACCGGCCCGCTTTCCCGGGATTCTTTGTTTAGTGCGCCCCCGGCATCCGCCGAGGGCTTGCTGTGCCGTCCCGCTCCCCCGGCCCAACCACCCACAG
>CAIWFP010000217.1 GCA_903911985.1 uncultured Sphingomonadales bacterium | reverse complement strand
GATGCGGAACTGATCGAAACCTCGCTGGACCTTGCCGCAAGTTGCGGCGAGGACATTACCCAGCCGGTCTTCGATCGGTTCTTCGCGGCCGCCCCCGCCGCGCATGACTACTTCCATCTCGACGACATCGACCCGCGAGCGCATGGGCGGATGCTGGCCGAAGTGTTGACGCTGATCGTGGATGGCGCGCGCGGGGAGACTTACGTGGCACCGACCTTCCGCACGCAGGTCGCCGATCACCAAAGTTACGGGGTGATCGACCGGGGCCTCTATGCGGCCTTTCTGGCGGCGCTGGTCGCGGTGGTCCGTGACATGTCCGGCGAGAGCTGGAGCGCCGACATGCAGGCCGCCTGGGAGCGGCAGGCGGATCGCCTCATCGCGGCCGGGTTCAGGGAGCGTGCGGCCCCCTGAACCGCTAGATCCGCGCGGGTCAGTTCAGCTTGCGCTCGTCAAGGCCGAGCCCGCGTCCGATGATCTCCAGCATGATCTCGCTGGTGCCCGCGAAAATGCGGCTGATACGGGCATCGGTGTACATGCGGCTGATGCGGTATTCTTCCATATAGCCCGCGCCGCCGTGCAGCTGGACGCAATTGTCCATCACCCGCGCCTCAAGCTCACTGGTCAACAGCTTGGCGGCAGAGGAATCCTCGGCCGACAGCTCGCCCTCGTTCAGCAGCAAGACGCATTGATCGACCCAGGTCTGGGCCATATCGAGTTCAGCGCGCATTTGCGCCATCTTGAAACGGGTGTTCTGGAAGGCGCCGATCGGCTTGCCGAAAGCGCGACGCTCCTTCACATATTCCAGCGTGAGATCGAACGCGGTCTGCGCCGTGGCGAGGAAGCCGATCGACGCCACCAGTCGTTCCTGCGCCAGCAACTGGGCGAGATATTTGAACCCCTGCCCGGCCTCGCCCAGCAAGTTGGCTTCGGGCAGCTTGACATCGTTGAAGAACAGCTCGGCGGTATCCTGACTTTTCAGCCCCATCTTCTCCAGCCGACGGCCGCGTTCGAACCCTGCCATGCCGCGTTCGACGAGGAACAGGCTGATGCCATGCGGCTTATGCGGATCCGTGCGGGCAGCCACCACGACAAGGTCGGAAAGAATGCCGTTGGAGATATAGGTCTTCGACCCATTGAGCACCCAATGGTCGCCCTGCTTTACGGCGCGGGTCTTCATGCCGGCCAGATCGCTGCCGGTGGAAGGCTCGGTCATGGCAACGGCAAGGATCGTCTCGCCCGAGATGATCCCGGGCATGAACCGCTGCTTTTGCTCCTCATTGCCCAGCTTGTGGATGTAGGGCGCGACAAGGTCGCTGTGCAGGTTAATGTAGAAGCCAATGTCGCCGTGGCGCATGTTTTCTTCGATGATGATCTGGTCGAAGCGGAAATCGGCGATGCCCGCCCCGCCGAACCGCTCCTCGCCGAACACGCAGAGCAGGCCCTGCGCCCCGGCCTTGAGGAAGGTTTCGCGATCAACCATCCCCTCCTTGCGCCAGCGTTCGGCATGGGGGGCAACTTCCGTCTGCATAAAACGGCGAACGCTGTCGCGGAACTGTTCGTGTTCCGCCTCGAAGATTACGCGACGCATCTGCGCTTATCCCTGCTTGCCGGCCGGTGCCGGATAGAAACCCTCGCCCTTGGCCGCCTTTGCGCGCAACCACGCCGATGGCGCGAAACGCGAACCATAGAGCTGCGCCAGCCGGTCAGCCTCGCGCACGAAATTGGCAATGCCCACCGTGTCGATGAAGCTGAGCGTGCCGCCGGTCCACGCGGGGAAGCCCCAGCCATAGAGCGCGCCGAGATCGGCATCCTCCACGGTTTCCAGCACGCCTTCCTCCAGCGTCTGCGCGGTTTCGTTCGCCTGCGAGTAGAGGAAGCGGTTTTTGAGTTCTTCCTGACCGGGCTGCACGGCGGACACCGGAAATTCCGTGGCCAGACCGTCCCACAGATGCTTGCCGCCACCCGCCGGATATTCGTAGAATCCGCCGCCAGCCTTGCGGCTGCCGCGACCGAGTTCGATCATCCGCTGGAACACCTTCATTCCGCGTTCGATGGTGTATTTGTTGACCGTGCCGACGGAGTCCCTTGCGGCCTCGTCGATGATCTTGACCGGCAACTCCATCGTCACCTCGTCAAGCAACGCGAGCGGCCCGACGGGGAAACCGGCCGCCTTCGCGGCATTTTCGATGCGCGCTGGCTCCACCCCATCCTCGATCATCGCCACGCCCTCGAAGATGAACATGCGAAACGCGCGGCTGGTGTAGAACCCGCGGGAATCATTGACGACAATCGGCGTCTTGCGCAGCTGGGCGATGAAATCGAGCGATTTGGCCAGCGTTTCCTTCGAGGTCTGCTTGCCCATGATGAGCTCGACCAGCCCCATGCGATCAACCGGCGAGAAGAAATGCATGCCGATGAACTGGTCTGGCCGGGCCGAGGCCTTGGCCAGTTCGGTAATCGGCAGGCTCGAGGTATTGGTGGCAAAGACCGCACCCTTGGGCAGCACAGCCTCGGCCTTGCGGGTGGTCTCGGCCTTGACGCCCATATCCTCGAACACCGCCTCGACCACCAGATCGCAGCCTTCGAGTCTGGCGAAATCGTCGGTCGGGGTGATGCGCGCCAGCATCGCGTCGGCCTTGTCCTGCGACATCCCCCCGCGCGAGACCTGCTTGGCGAACACCTTCTCGCTATAGGCCTTGCCCTTTTCGGCGGTGGCCGTGTCGCGGTCGATCAGCACGACGTCGATGCCAGCCTGAGCCGAGACCAGCGCAATCCCTGCCCCCATCATGCCGGCGCCCAGCACGCCAATCCTGGTGAACTGGGTTTTGGCCACGCCCGCCGGACGGCGCGCGCCCTTTTCGGCGGCCTGCTTGGAAATGAAGGTGGTGCGGATGATGTTGCGCGCCACCGGATCGGTCAGCAACAGGGCGAAATACTTGCTCTCCACCGACAAGGCCTTGTCGAAGGGCAACTGGATACCCTCGAACACGGCAGAAAGGATCGCCGGGGGGGCGGGCAGATTATAACCCGCCTGATCAATGACCTTGGCCGCCGCCACCGAAAAGCTCATCGCCACTTCGGGAATGATCATCATCCTCTGCTCGGGCGCGGCATAGCCCTTCACATCCCACGCCCGCACCGCGCTTGGCCCTGTGGCCAGCCACGCCTTTGCCACAGCAACCACATCGGCCGCCGGTGCCAGG
>CAIWFP010000216.1 GCA_903911985.1 uncultured Sphingomonadales bacterium | reverse complement strand
TTAGTTCGAAGGATGTTTCCACAAACCAGCGGAAGACCAATGACCAATTATGTTCAAGGAAAATCTGTCGTCGTAACAGGGGCGGGTAGTGGATTCGGTAAACTGATTTCTCAAAAGGCCGCAGCGGTCGGGGCCTCGGTCACTTGCAGCGACATCGATTCGGATGCCGCGGAAGCCGTGGCCGTCGAGATACGCCGTGACGGTGGCCAGGCACAGGCCTGTCACGCCGACGTGACCCGCCCAACGGACATGCGGGCGCTGGTTTCAGCTGCGGTCGAAACTTTCGGCCGTGTCGATATAATGATCAACAATGCGGGCATCATGCCACTCGCCTTCGTTGCCGATCATGAGATCGCGCAGGACGCCTGGAGCCGCTGCATCGACATCAACTTGAAAGGCGTGATCAACGGTTCGGTCGCTGTCTATGACCAAATGGTTGCGCAAGGCCAAGGCCAGATCATCAACATTGCGTCAATCTTCGGAAACCATCCAGTCGCCGGGAGTGCCGTCTATGGCGCGACCAAAGCTGCCATCATCCATTTCTCCGATGCATTGCGCGTCGAGGCGCGTGGGAAGATCAAGGTCACGACGATAAGGCCCACGGGCGTGCCCGGCACCGGCCTGGTCGCAGGAGTCCTCAATCCCAACGCGGGAATGGGCATAGTCGGGCATTTCGCCCAGGCGTTCCACGAGGTCGCGGCCAAGGTGTACACCGGAACTGCGCCAGCGGAGTGGACCGATCCCGGGAGCATCGAATGCGTATATCTGCAACCGGAAAATATCGCCGATGCTATGCTTTATGCCATGAACCAGCCCTGGGGCATCTCCATCGCAGATATGACAGTGCGTGCATCGGGCGAATATAACATCATCTAAGCTAGGCGAATGTCGCGGATGGTGAAGGCTGGCGCATCGAGGGCCTAGCCGCAAGCATAGCGGCCCGGCGTCCCGTGGCTAAGTCAAATCGCTTGCTTTATAATTTGACCTGGCCACGGGTCATCACAGCTTTAGCGGGTAGACTCTTGACGCCGCCAAGAGAGTGCGCCCAGTGAAGCGCGATCCGGCGGTCACCGACCAGACCCTAGGTACAAGCCTCGCAGGCCCCGGGCGAGGCCTGAAGCGTTTGAAGGCCTCGTCCAAACCCTCGTTGCTCGATCTGCAAGCTAGACCATGCAGCAAACGACGCGCTTCGCCGTCATCTTGCTGTCGTCTCCTTGCTGTTGCTCTGCGCCCGATTCTGTTTCGCACCGAGCCGGGAGAGATGAGAACCCGGCCATGCGGCGCCCTGTTGTGGGCTCGCCGGCCGCACCGCTGCCAACATCTGCGTCGCGAGCTGGACTGCTGTCACTTCGAGGAGGCTACCGAGCGGCTCGCCGCGCCCGCGCAGCGTGAGAACATTGTCACGGATGTGTGGGCCACTGGTCATCTTAGTCCCCGTCAATTCACTCCTCGGGAGGTATTCGCCCAAGCAGCCGCGCGTAGAGGCTTCTTGTCGACTTTACCGACCGGTGTGATCGGCAGGCTTTCGACAATATGCACGACCTTGGGCGCATGCACGGGGCCTTTGAGACATCTGACGGTGGCGATCACCTCG
>CAIWFP010000215.1 GCA_903911985.1 uncultured Sphingomonadales bacterium | reverse complement strand
GGGGCTGCAGCGCATCATGGCTACGGCGCATACCCCGACGCGAAGGAGATGTTTTTCTTTTGGGGACAGCCATCGCGGCACCTGTTCCTGAAAAATCTTGGAGTAATGTGATAATGCCGCCCGTGCACCGTTCGGCGCGTGGCGGCAGCGAAGGGCGGCCTATAGCGAATTTCGCGTGCAACGCAAGCACCCGAAGCCTATATCCGTCTCTCTATCATAAGGGAGAGAAAATAGTGCTGCAAACCTCACTGTGCCTGGCCTCTGCTGCCGTGGTTATCAACTTCTGGCTCGTCATGCGCATCGGCAAGCTGCGCCACGCGAACAAGGTCTCCATCGGAGATGGTGGTATCGAAATCATCACCCGCCGCATGCGCGCGCAGGCCAATTTCATCGAACAGACGCCGCTAACCCTGATTTTGTTTGGCCTGGTGGAGGCCGCTGGAAGGGGTGGACAGTGGCTCGCCCCGTTGGGCGCGGCCTTTATCCTCAGCCGCGTTGCACATGCCTATGGCATGGAAGAGAATGGGCTGAAGTCTGGCCGCCCCATCGGCATGCTGGTCGGCATGGTCACCCAGCTGACGCTGATTGTGTCGGCTCTGGGCGCGGCAACCGGCCGCTTCTGACCCGGTCCGGAAATCCTCAGGGGGATGCTGCGGGCCCGCCGCGCGGGATCCCCCTGATGCCTATTGATTCGAGCCTGACACCAGAGCCTGCCGGAGCCCCGGAAAAACGCAGAGGGCGCAGGCGCGGCCCGGGCCTTTACCCCAAACCTATTTCCTCAGGCCTCACCCAAATCTGGCATCGGCCACGAAAGGGTTGGTCCGGCGCTCATGCCCAAAGGTGCTGGTGGGGCCATGTCCGGGAATAAAGGTGATATCATCACCCAGCGGCCATAGCTTGCCGGTAATCGAATCCAGCAGTTGCTGATGGTCGCCGCCGGGAAAGTCGGTTCGGCCAATAGAGCCCTGAAACAGCACATCGCCCACCGCCGCCAGCCGCGACGGCGCATGCACAAACACCACATGGCCCGGCGTGTGCCCCGGGCAATGCACCACATCCAGCGTCAGATCACCCACGGTTACCGTGTCGCCATCATGCAGCCAGCGGTCGGGCTCGAATGTGTGACCTTCCATGCCAAAACGGGCGGATGATTCATCCAGCTGCTCCAGCCAGTATCGGTCTGCCTCGTTCGGCCCCTCGATCGGCACATGCATTTTTTCGGCCAGCACGCCCGCCATGCCGCAATGGTCCATATGGCCATGGGTCACGAGAATCTTTTCGAGCTTCACCCCGGTTTTTTCCAGCGCCTGCCCCAACTTGTCGAGATCGCCGCCCGGGTCGATCAGCGCGCCGCGCATGGTTTTGGTGCACCAGATCAGCGAACAGTTCTGCTCGAAGGCGGTGACGGGGATAATCGCGGCGCGAAGCGGTGGCTCCCGCGATGGCGGAGCGGAGGGCTGAGTGGCGGTATCTGGCATGATGGACGCCCCCTGCAGGGCATGGCTCCTGATCTTGGCATGAAACGCACAGGCATTTTGCCCGGCGGGATGGCGCGGCTATATCAGGCACCCAGCCACCGGTTAAGGGACAATCGCATGCCTGTTTCCACTATTCCATCGGCGCGAGCCCTCGCCGCCTGCGCCGCAGCACTGGTTCTGGGCGCGCCCATTTCCGGCACGCTTGCCGCGAAGGTGCCCCCGCATCTGGCCCCGCATCTGGCGGAAACCGGCTTTGGCCAACTCGCCCAGCCCCTGCCCCTGCCCTATGACGAGACCGCCGATGCGCCCTCGGCCATCCGCGCCGCCACCGCCCGCGCCCGCGCGCATCATCGCCTGCTGCTGATTGATCTGGGTGGCAACTGGTGCCTCGATTGCCGGCTGCTGGCGGGAACCATCGCCCTGCCCGATCTGGCGCCCTTCGTCCGCGCCCATTACGAGGTGGTGACGGTCGATGTCGGCCGCTACGCGAAGAACATGGACGTCCCCGGCCTCTATGGCGCAGGACCATGGCAGGGTGTGCCGATGGTGCTGATTGTCGATCCGCGCGACGGCAGGCTGGTCAATGCCGGCCACACCACCGCCCTCACCGACGCCCGCTCGCTTTCCCCGCAGGCTCTGGCCGACTGGCTGGCGCAATGGCCAGAGGCGCGCAAATAGCCGCTAAAGCCGCCCGCTTTTCCACACCACCCGGCCCACCACTTCCACCTCGCCGGGGGCCAGTTCGATCGGCGGATAGGCGGGGTTGTCGCTGATGAGGGCGATGCGCCCGGGGCGACCAAGATCCAGCCGCTTAACCAGCAGCGATTCGCCCGCGCGCACCACATGCACCCCATCGCGCAAGGGACGCGGGGCGCGGTCCACCAAAATCTCGTCACCATCACGCAGGGTCGGCTCCATCGAATCGCCCGCCACGGCGATGGCCGACAACATCGCCGGCTCCAGCCCCTGCCCGCGCAGCCACGCCGCCGAAAAGCGGAAGGCACCGATGGCGCGCTCGTCTGCCGTTAGCGCGCCGCCACCGGCCGCCGCATCCACACCGATGCGCGGCACATCGATCCAGTCGCCGCCCTTGGGTTTTCCTAGGTCTGCGAGAGAATTTTCCTCCGCCCGACCAAGCTCCGATTCGGCCACGCCGAGGAATTGCGCAAGGCGGGCGCGGTCGCCCTCCTCCAGCTTTCGCGGGCTACCTTTGCGCACAAACTGCTGCAAATATGCGGGATTACGCCCAATCAACGCCGAAAGCGCAGCCAGACTTACCCCCTGACTGGTGGCGAGCTGCAACAAACGGGCCCGGATTCCGGTGATTTCCATAGCACCACCTTACCATAGGAATTTTCCTAGACAAGTAGGATTTTTGATGGAACAAATAGGGTACATCTACTACCGAATCGCTACGGAGGGTTCATGTTGCTGAGAAAAATCGAACAATTCCTCGAACACAGTGGAATGGCATGGACCAAATTCGGCCGCCTCGTCGCCCACGATCCGCGCCTCGTCGGCGACATGCGCAATGGCCGCCAACCACGCGAAGCCCTCGGCCACCGCATCGATGCCTTCATCGCCACCTATTGGGAGAATCTTCATGCGCATTGATCCCGCAGCCGACCGCGCCCTGATCGCGACCATCACCCCGGAGGCGCCCCCACGCCCGCGCGGCACCACCGGCCGCCCCTTCCGCCCCCGCAGCCCTTCCATCCAGCTGCTCGACGCGGTAATGCGCCTCGCCGGGCCACAGGCGGAACTGCTGCGCCACGCCGAACGCCCTTGGGCCAGCGCCACATTTCAGGGCACCCGCCACACCATCGCCATGTGCTTTGCCGGGCCGGAAGGGCAGACCGCCGGCGAGGCCTTCATTGACGCCCTGCCCGAGCATGAATTTTCGATTGCGCGCCAGATTGTGGCGGACGCGGCGGTGAGCGAGGTGGATCTGACCCTGCAACCCCAGCCGCATTTGACGGTAGAGGTGGACATGCTGTTGTTGGAGGATTTCTGAGGGAGTGAAGGTTTTAAGGTTTGAAGGTTTGAAGGGGAAAGATGCGAGGGACTCGTCCCTCGCGCTCCCATTCCTTTTTGCGGTGGAGCACCACAAGGGCGTCGTGCGCTGCCGCGAAGCGGCTTTATAAGCCTGCGGCGCTGCGACCTTGAAGCGTCCCGGGTTTCCTGGAGGCTATTTGGCTTGAGTCATGCGACCATATCGAGGTTCTCAATGGCTGCATAGTAATTGGCTTCGGCCTCGGCGGGTGGGATGTATCCGATTGGGCCGAACAGGCGATGGTTGTTGAACCAGTCGACCCAGCGCAGGGTTGCCATCTCGACTGCCGATGCCGTCGGCCACGATCGTTGCCGCCAGATCACCTCGGCTTTGTAGAGGCCGTTGATCGTCTCGGCCAAGGCGTTGTCATAACTGTCGCCGACGCTGCCAACAGATG
>CAIWFP010000214.1 GCA_903911985.1 uncultured Sphingomonadales bacterium | reverse complement strand
CTTCAAGCCGCTGCCCCAAGACGACCCCAAACAGCGCAAGCCGAACATCACCAAGGCCAAGTCCATTTTGAAATGGGAACCCAAGGTGGCACTGGCCGAGGGGCTCAAGGACACCATCGCCTATTTCCGCACCAAGGTCTGACAGCAACGCGCGTTCCGTTCGGAGCGCGGCTATCCCAGCCGCAGCGCGCCGCCAGACCAAGTCGCGTTGCACCACTCCACCCCGTAGGAGACGAGGTAACGAGACTCCATTTTATCGGCGAATCCCAAGGGGATTCCGGCCCACAGCCCTGGGTTGCGAGTCGGCGAGCTACCCAGGGTATGCGCCACCAAACCACCTCCAACCGCAACGCGGTTGCGGTTTTTTGAACCGAAGCTAACGAAGGCAGCCAAGCTTTTTTGTTTCCTTTGTGCCTTCGGTAAATCCCCTTGCACCATTACCTGCTCTGGTCAGTTCAGCGCAATTTTGTCCCGCGCCCGCGCCTGCCTCATGCGGTTGCCTTTCCCTTGTCTTTCCACCTCCCTTTCACCATGATGAGCCCGCATGGGTGCGACCAAAGTGCCAACTGTGTTTCTCAGCGCGGCGACGGATGATCTCGAAGCCTTGCGCAATGTCCTCCACGGTGCGTTCTCCCGGGCGGGTTTCCGCGTCTTCACCCAAAAACACAGCCTGAGCGCCGCCGCCGGCACCTTGCGCGAGCATCTGGTGGATCACATTCAGAAAAGCGACTGCGTCATTCACCTTGCCGGCATGGCGTATGGGGCCGATGCCGATAAGCCGTTCCCCGATGCTCCCGGCTTCCAGTGCTCCTGGACGCAGTTTGAATACTACTATGCGCATCAGCAGGGCAAAAAGGTCATCGCCTTCGTTTGCGCGCCCGACCTTTCTCACCGCGACTTCGCGGAGACCGGCGCTGATGCCGCCGACATCGCCCGCCGGCAGCGCCTGCAACAGGAACATCGTCAGCGCGTGGCCTCCGGCGAATTCACCGGCACCCCGCTCGCGGCAGGCGTCCAGCGCACGCTGAATGAGGAAGTCAATTCCTGGGACCAACTCCTGCAAGCCATCGCCGCCGCCGTCACCAGCGTGCATGGTCTGGCCGGGAACTTGAGTTTCGAGCCACGGCTTCACACCCTCCCCGACCGGCCGCTCGTTTTCGTCGGGCGCGAGGCGGATCTGGCCAAGTTGCGCCAGCAGCACGCCGCCGGCGGCACCGTGCTCACCGGGTTGCGCGGCATGGGCGGCATCGGCAAGACCGCGCTCGCGCTGGTGCTCGCGCACGAATGGTCGCCGCAATTTCCCGACGCCCAGTTGTTCCTCGACGCACGCGGTACGCAGCTCAATCCGCCCACCGGCGCGGCCTTGCTGGCCCAAGTCATCCAGACCTTTCATCCCGAGGCCAAACTGCCCGACGACCTCGCCGCGCTGAAAGCCCTCTACCATCAAGAGCTCGCCGGCAAAAAGGCGCTCATCCTGCTCGACAACGCCCGCGATGCCGCGCAGGCCGCGCCGCTCATCCCGCCGGCGGGCTGCGCTTTCCTAGTAACCTCGCGTAACAACTTCATGCTCGGCACCCGCCCCGCCTACCCCATGGACAAATTGCCTGACGCCGAAGCCACCGCCCTGCTGCGCGAACATTATCCCGCGCTGAACGACGCCGATGCCGCCGCGCTGGTAAAATTGTGCGCCGGACTGCCCCTGGCCCTGCGGCTGGCGGGTGCGCATCTGGCGCTGGATGCCAGCGAACGCGGCGGCACCGCCAACGTAGCCGGATATTTGAAGAAGCTCCACGCCAGCCGCCTCGGAATGCTCAACGCCGATGCCCAGAACGCCGCGCTGGTGACCATTTCCGAAACCCTGCGCTTGAGCGAGTACCAGCTTGCCGAGCCGGAGCGCGCGGCGTGGCGCAAGCTGGGGGTTTTCACGGCCAGCTTTGACGAACGCGCGGCCAAAGAAATTGCCGGGGCGGAGGAGGAGATGCTGGGCCATTTGGTGCGCCGCAGCCTGCTGGAGCGCGAAGGAGCTGACCGCTACAAACTCCACGACCTTGCCGCCGACTACGCCCGCGAGCAACTCACCGAGGCCGAACGCACCGCCCAGCACCTGGCCCATGCCCGGCACTACACCGCCGTGGGCAAGGAAGCCGACCAACTTTACCAGACAAAAGGCAAACACGTTGACGGCCTGGCCCTGTTCGACCGCGAGCGTGCGCAGATCGAGGCGGCATTCGCGTGGCTGGACGCGCAGGCAGGGCGCACCCCGTGCGCGCCCCCGGAGAGTTCTGAGTTATTCCGTCAACGAATTTTTGAAAGTTATTCACTTATTTTTGAGGCTGGGGTCTGGAGCTTGGCGTGGAGTGGGCTGCCATGCATTTCCAGCGCTTGGCG
>CAIWFP010000213.1 GCA_903911985.1 uncultured Sphingomonadales bacterium | reverse complement strand
GCCGCAAGCTGGGTGTGATGGATGTGCTGACCTATCGCTTGGCGCTGCACCCGGCGGCGGGCGGCGACGCTTTGCTGGAAACCGACAATGTCTGGGTTCTGCCGCGCAAGGAGTTGGCCGCATGAGCTATTCGGTGGGCGATGCCCTCGCACCGTTTGTGATCGACAGCGTCAGCCCCGACGCCATGCGCGACTGGTCGGTGTTTCTGGCCGATCCCAATCCGATCCACCTTGATGTCGAAGTGGTGAAGGCCAAGGGGCTGGGCGACAAGCGGATCAATCAGGGGCCGATCAACGTCGCCTATATGATGAACATGCTGCTGGCCGCCGTGCCGGGCAGCAGCATCGAGGCGATGGATTCGCGCTTTCTCGATAATGTCTATGAGGGCGATCACCTGACCGCCTCGGGCACGATCACCGGGGTCGACGGCAACCGCCTGACCTGCGAATTCAAACTCGATGTCGCGGGCCGTGGAACGGTCAACAGCGGCACCGCCACGCTGATAATTTGATCCCAGAATAAACTGATCCAAGGAGAATACTGATGCCCAGCGGCCCCTTTGCCCATGTCTGCATGGTTGTGCGCGATCTCGAAAAGGCGATCGAGGACTGGACCAAGATCCTGCGCGTGCTCGATCCCCAGAGCCTGGAAAAGCGCATCGTCAAGTATGACGAGTTTTCCAGCGGCGATGACGCAGGGATGAAATGGGCCACCTTCGTCAATGAATATTCGACCGAGATCCAGTTCATCCAGCCGGCCCCCGGCACGCCGATGGGCCGCCGCCTCGACAAGGTGGGCGAGCATGTCCATCACCTGTGCTTCTCCACCGACGACGTGCCGGCCGCGATGGCCGCGCTCAAGGCCGAGGGGATCAACCTTCCGGGCGGAGGCGAGACCTTCAACGATCCCGACATGACCTGGCAGAAGTGGAGCTGGGTCGGCGCGCAGAGCACACATGGCTGCCTGATCGAAGTGGCCAGCCCTTACGAGAGCAGGAACGACGGCAACTGGCACCACGCGCCGGGCAAGTTCGCCTACAAGGGCCCGGGCGAGCACCCCTCTCACGCCGAAACCGTGCCGATCACGGCGGCCTGATTTGTCCGGAACAATCGTTCGCTACCAAGGGGACGGGCTGGAGCTGGTTGGGGAAGCCTTTGGCGACCCGGCGGCCCCGCCCGTCCTCTTTTTTCATGGCGGCGGGCAAAGCCGCAATGCCTGGCGCGGATCGGCGCGGATCGTCGGTGAGGCTGGCTACTACGGCATCACCTTCGACCTGCGCGGCCACGGCGACAGCGATTGGGCGGAGGACAGGGATTATCTGCTCGACGCCTTTGGCCGCGATGTCGAGGCGTTGCTGGGGCAATTTGATCGTTCGGTGACGCTGGTCGGCGCATCGCGCGGCGGGCAGTCCGCGCTGGTCGGCGGATCGCGCCACCCCGACAAGGTCCGCCTGATCATGCTGGCCGATGTTGCCCCTTTGATGCGTGACGACGGGATCAACGGCATCCGCGCATTTTTTGCCGAAGGCGAGGCTGGCTTTGCGACGCTGGACGCCGCCGCCGATTCGCTGGCGCGCCACCTCGATCAACCGCGCGTGGATGATGCCACACGGCTTGCCCGCGCGATGCGGCAGGATGGGGCCGGGCTTTGGCACTGGCGCTGGGACCCTGCGACGGGTCACGCGCAGTTCCTCCATCCGCCCAGCGAAGCCGAGGCCCTTCTCGCCGCAGCGGCGCGGGTAACTTCGCCTATCGTTCTGGTGCGCGCGGAACTCAGCCACCTGCTGACCGACGAGGGCGTCGACACGTTCCGCCGCCTGGCGCCGCAATTGCAGGTGGTCACCGCGAAGGGCGTCGGCCATATGTTCACCGCAGACCGCAACGATGGCTTTGCCGCGCAGTTGCTGGAATGGCTGGCCAAAGTGCCGGAGGGGACAGGGCAATGAGCAAACGCGCAGCCTTCGTGGTCGGGGCGACCGGCGGCCTTGGCCGGGCCTGCACGCTGGCGCTGGCGCGTGAATGGCAGGGCGTTGCCATCGGCTATCGCTCCAGCGCGGACAAGGCGGCGGCGCTGGCGGCACAGCTGCCGGATACTTGCGAAGGCTGGCCGGTTGCCTGCGATCTGGTCGATGGCCCGTTGGTTGCCAGTGCCATGACGGCGGCGGCGGATCATTTCGGCGGGATTGGCACGGTGGTTTTCGCCTCGGGCGTCGCCATCCCGCAACCCTTCGTCAGCAAAATTACCGAGGAACAATGGCGCGAAGTCATCGAGACGGAGCTGATCGGCCTGACCCGGATCGTTACGGCGGCACTGCCGATATTCCGCAAACAGGGCGGCGGCAATTTCGTCATCGTGGTATCAGTGGCCAACTACACATTTCCGCCGGGCGATGCGCTGTCATCGGTGCCCAAGGCGGGGATGGAGGCGCTGGGCCGGGCGATCG
>CAIWFP010000212.1 GCA_903911985.1 uncultured Sphingomonadales bacterium | reverse complement strand
CTGGGCTTCGGCGGCGGTGCCGGAATCGGGGGGGGCGTCAGCCTGCCCGGCACCAGCGGCCCCACATCCCCCCCCACCCCCGCCACCGATGCCGTCTCGGCCATGGATAACCTCGGCTTCAAAACCCATGTGGCGGCGCAAGCGGTCAGCGCCGCGCTGGAGGAACTGGGCGAGGACGCCGAGGTGGGCGCCCTCATCCGCCTCGCGCTGAAGAGGGTTGGGTGATGAAGGCCTTCCTCATCCTGCCAACACTCCTGCTGGCAACCCCAGCCTTTGGCCACGCACCCATGTTGCCTCCCGATCTGGCCGACAAGATCAATCTTTCAGACGATGTGGCTGATGTTGGGGAACCGCCGCTATGGCACCAAAAAGCATTGGGGCACTTTCAGGCTCGCTACCGGCTTACAATTCAAGGCGTCCGCTGCATCGCCTACACCATTCGTCTCGATGAACGGACCGATGGAAAAGTTCTGGGCACGGTGAAATCCTGGAATGGGTGCAAACAGGACGCGCCCTATGAGCAGCGGGGTTTCCACCTGAAGGCCGAGCAGATGGGCGAGTTGAAGGCAGCCTTCGCCAAGGCGGAGTTATGGGAAATATCGCCACAGTTTTGGCAATTCCGCGACCCGAAGGATGGCATATGCATTGACGGCGAGGAGATGACCTTTGAACGGCGGGATGGTGCAGGGTATCGTGTGGCACAGGCCAACGCGCAATGCGAAGCCCCGTGCATACTGGTCCTCGCGGCCCAAAAATTCATCACGCTGGCGGGTGAAGTCCCGGCGCTTCGGTTGCTGAATTGACCATGACTAACCCCCTCCTCTCCCCCGCCTCGCAAGCCGAAGACGCCGACGCCGCCCTGCGCCCCAAAACGCTCGACGATTTCACCGGGCAGGTCGCGGCCAAGGGGAACCTGCGCGTGTTCATCGAGGCCGCGCGGAACCGGCGCGAGGCGATGGATCATGTGCTGTTCTACGGCCCCCCCGGCCTTGGCAAAACCACGCTGGCGCAGATCGTCGCGCGCGAGCTGGGGGTGGGCTTTCGCGCCACCTCCGGCCCGGTCATCGCCAAATCGGGCGATCTCGCCGCGCTCCTCACCAATCTGGAGGAAGGCGATGTGCTGTTCATCGACGAGATCCACCGCCTCAACCCGGTGGTCGAGGAAGTGCTCTACCCGGCGATGGAAGACCGCGCCCTCGACCTCATCATCGGCGAAGGCCCCTCGGCCCGCAGCGTGCGGATAGACCTGCCCGCCTTCACCCTCATCGGCGCCACCACCCGGCAGGGCCTGCTCACCACGCCTTTACGCGACCGTTTCGGCATCCCCGTCCGCCTGCAATTCTACACCGTGGAAGAACTGGAAAGCGTGGTGACGCGCGGCGCCCGCCTGCTCGGCATCGGTATCGAACCCGAGGGCGCCCGCGAGATCGCCCGCCGCGCGCGGGGCACCCCCCGCGTCGCCGGTCGCCTGCTGCGCCGGGTGCGAGACTTTGCGCAGGTCGCCGGCGATGGCACCGTCACCCGCGCGGTGGCCGATGACGCGCTGACAAGGCTGGAAGTCGACAGCATCGGCCTCGATTCCCAAGACCGCCGCTACCTTCACATGATCGCCGACATCTACAAGGGCGGCCCCGTGGGCGTGGAAACGCTGGCGGCGGGCCTTTCCGAACCGCGCGACACCATCGAGGAAGTGGTGGAGCCCTATCTGATCCAGCTCGGCCTCGTCGCCCGCACCGCCCGGGGCCGCTTCCTCAATGATCGCGGCTGGCAGCACCTCGGCCTCACCCCGCCGCCTGTGGCGGGCCCTCTGGCGGGAGGCCAGCCCGGCCTGTTCGATTCGGGCGAGGGCTAACCGCCCGACCCGCTAAGCCGGGTGGGGTGGTGGCGAATCCGTCCCGCATTGGGACACCCCGCCGCGCCACACGCCAAATTCCCGCCGAATCCCAAATCGGGACGGTTAAGCGGCGTTAACCACGTTGTTTGGCCGCCTGCGCTCTCGCATGGTTAACGGACGGGGGATCGCATTTCGCGGTCCCACCCGTATTCAACCCACGAGAGGGCGGATTCATGTCTGTTCGTATGGCAATCGTCAAGCTGTCGGCGCTCGGCGCGGCAGGCGCCCTGATCGGCGGCGGCGCCGTGCACATGGCGGAAAAGGCCAAGGAGGGCGCGCCGCACTATATCAAGCACGCGCCCCGCTGCGGCCCGCATCACGCGGCGCACATCACCACAACCACCACCTGCGCGCCCGAAGAGGCCGACGCCGCGATCGAGGCCCAGAGCCCGCCCGAGGAATTGGGCCAAGCCCAGCCCCAACCCGCACCCGAGGCCGAGGCCCCCATGCCCGGGCCCTATTATACCGCCTATTACGCCTCATCGGGGCATCACCGGCGCCATCACCGGCACTATTCCCCGCCCCCGCCCCCGCCCCCGCCGGTTCCCGCACCGCCTATGCTGGTGCTGTTTGGGGCGGCCGCCAGCGCGCTGTTCGCCCGGCGGGCTCTGGCCCAGCGCAGGGCGCAGCTGGCCTGAGGGACTGAAGGCCGGGAGTTGGGATTGCGGGGGTTCGCTTGCCCTGCCGATTTGCCGATGCAAACCGGTTGGCCCCCGGCGCCCCTTCCCGGCTGTCGTCGCGCAGTCGCTTTGCCGTTGGCGCATGGCCGCTGGTGTAACCGCTCCACGGACATGCGCGACGCGGGAGAGCCATACGCAACGCCGACAGGAATGGGGTTTGGGCCCCAAGGCCCCAAGGCTTTCCCCATTAACGCCCTTCAATGCCCCGGCGCGTTTTTCGCCATGCTGGCCTCCATGCGGGCCATCTGCTCGGGCGTGGCCTCGTTCTGATAGAGTTCTTTCCATTCCTCGAAGGGCATGCCGTGGATCAGCGCCCGGGCACCGGCCTTGTCCAGCGGCGCCCCGGCGGCGATGATCCAGTCGGCGAGGCAATTGCGGCAGAATCCGGAAAGGCCCATCAGGTCGATGTTCTGCGCGTCATGGCGGTGTCGCAAATGGCGGACAAGGCGGCGGAAGGCGGCGGCGGCCACGGCATCGTCCAGCGTGTCGAGTGGATTGGGCGTTACATTCATATTCATGCTAATGGTCCTTGGGTTTGCTGTAAGGCTTTGTCATAGCGCGTGCGGTGTAATTTAGGAGAACTTCGTGTCGGCCAGGGAACATCGCGTCCATCAGCAGAGCGGCGGCGGCACGCGGGGCCGCAAGGTCAAGATCCTCGCCACGCTGGGCCCGGCCAGCCGGTCGGTCGAGATGGTCGACAAGCTCATCAACGCGGGCGTCGACACTTTCCGCGTGAACATGAGCCACGGCGACCATGCCACCCATGCCGAAACCATTGCCACCGTCCGCGCGGCGGAGCGCAAGCATGGCCGCCCCATCGGCATCTTGTGCGATCTGCAGGGGCCAAAGCTGCGGGTGGGCACATTCAAGGATGGCAAGGCGGTGATCCGTCATTCCGGCCATTTCACGCTGGACCGCAATCCGGAGCCCGGTGACGAAACCCGCGTGTGCCTGCCCCACCCGGAACTGTTCGGCATCCTCCAGCCCGGTCAGCGCCTGCTGATCGACGATGGCAAGCTGCGCCTGCGGGTCATCCGCGCGGATGATGCCGAGGTGCTGTGCTCGGCCGAGGTCGGCGGGGTCATTTCCGACCGCAAGGGGGTGAATGTCCCCGATGCCGTCATCCCGATCCCCGCGCTGACCGACAAGGACCGCCGTGACCTGGCCTTTGCCGTGGAGCAGGAAGCCGACTGGATCGCCCTGTCCTTCGTGCAGCGGCCCGAGGATCTTGCCGAGGCACGGCGGCTGATGGGCGGCTCGGTCGGCTCTGGCGCCGGGCTGATCGCGAAGATCGAAAAGCCCGCCGCGATCACCTGCCTTGAGGGCATCATCGAGCTGGCCGACGGGATTATGGTGGCGCGCGGCGATCTGGGGGTGGAGCTGGCCCCCGAGGAAGTGCCGCCGCTGCAAAAGCGCATTGTCGATGCCACCCGCCGCTCGGGCAAGCCGGTGATTGTGGCCACGCAAATGCTGGAATCGATGATCGAGAGCCCGGCGCCCACCCGCGCCGAGGTCTCCGACGTGGCCAATGCCGTCTATGACGGCGCTGATGCGGTGATGCTTTCGGCCGAAACCGCCGCCGGGCAATGGCCGGAAGAGGCCGTCACCATCATGCACCGTATCGCCATGCAGGTAGAGGCGGACACGCAATACAAGCGCCGCATCCATCTGGCCGATGTCGAGCCCGACGCCACCACCGCCGATGCGCTGTCTCAGGCCTGCGCCAGCATTGCCGACACGCTGCCAATCTCGGGCATTGTCGTGTTCACCGGCTCTGGCGCCTCGGCCCGCCGCGTGGCGCGCGAAAGGCCCAGCGTGCCGATGCTGGTGCTGACCCCCTCCCCCCGCACCGCGCGGCGGCTCACCCTGCTGTGGGGCGCCCAGGCGGTGCACACCCGCGACATCGGCAGTTTTGAGGAGATGATCGCCAAGGGCAAGCGCATGGCCCTGCGCCATGGCTTTGGCGAGGCGGGCTCCAAGCTGGTGACTCTGGCGGGGGTGCCCTTTGGCACACCGGGGGCAACGAACCTGCTCCATGTCGTAACTCTGGCTGGCGACGAGTTGAAGCGGCACAGGGGTGATGGGGATTAAGGGCAGGATTTTGGGGGAAGGATTGTTGGCGCCTTAGGCCCCAAACCCCATTACTGTCTGCGTGGCGCCAACATCTCAGTGTTGCACCCTGCCGCCAAGCGGCTTTCAATGCCTGCGGCCCAGCGCAGGGCCGGACTGAAGTGCGACAATGACAGGTATGGGGTGCAGGGATGTAATACCCCTGCAATAATAGTCTTTGCCTCCAGCCCCGCTTGGGCGTTAAACCTTGACCAAACCAGAGGAGAGCCTGCCCATGTTCGTGAAGTTCACCAGTTCCGATCGCGTTGCCACCGCGGTGAACGCGGCGCAGGTTACCTTTATCAGCCAGGTGACCGACGGCACCCGCATCCGCTTTGGCGAGGGGCGGAGCATCACCGTGATCGAGCCGATGGACGAGGTGATCGACAAGCTGAACCGCACGCGGGCCCTGCCGGGCGAGTAGGGGGCACGGCGGAGGATGGGGCAGGGGGTGGGGCCTCAGGTGACGAGATCCGTCACTGCCTCGCCCTTTGCACGCCAATGGTGCCCAACCCGCCGATAGTGGCGATGCTCAATCCGGGGGAACAATCCCCCGGCGCCGAAATCGACGCTGGCGTGACGACCATCGGCAGAAACCTTCGGGGGTTCGATCCATGTCGAGGGTGGCGGTATATCGCGCCCATTAACAGGGCCGCCCATTATCGCCGCTTCGTTCACCAGCCGCCACGGGGCAGGCACCAGCTTGGCGAGATCGGGACAAACATCAAACAGGGTGGGGGCCGATGGATCGCGGCTCCGCGCGATCAGGATCGGGCCATTGGGTGACTTCGGGTCGAGCGGAGGGGAGCCCGGGGCGGGGGCCAGCAGATCGGCCAGCGCAACGCGCCCAACGGCGCAGACCGCACTATCCGTCGGGGTCGCGGCAAGCAGCGCGGCTGACAGCAACAGTAATCCCGGCATGACCCATCCCCCAGCGTATTTTGTCTAGGCAGGCTACCTCAACCCTGCCGCCTCGGCCAGAGCCGCGTGACACCGAGCCAGGTCGGCTTCCTCGATGCAATAGGGCGGCATGAGGTAGGCGGTGTTGCCCAGCGGGCGGATCAACAGCCCGGCCTCGCGGAAAAAGCTGAGCAGACGGGGGCCTAGCTGCGAGAGGTAGCCCGCGCCCTCCACCGTGTAATCCAGCGCGAGGATGGTGCCGCAGCGCCTTGCGTTCTCGATGCCCGGCACCTCTGCCAGCATGGCGCGGCCCGCCTCCTGTCGCGCGGAAAGGGTGGCGATGCGCTCCAGCACGGGCTCATCCCGCCACACGGCAAGGTTGGCCACGGCCGCCGCGCAGGCGATGG
>CAIWFP010000211.1 GCA_903911985.1 uncultured Sphingomonadales bacterium | reverse complement strand
CCATCGAGATCCTCACGCCTGATTTTCGCGGCAAGATGCGCTCCAGCGTCGAGGCGATCGTGGCGGCGGGGCCGGATGTCTATAACCACAATCTGGAAACCGTGCCCCGGCTCTATCCCACCATCCGCCCCGGCGCGCGCTATTACGCCTCGCTGCGCCTGCTGGAAGAGGTGAAGGCCCATAACCCGCTGGTGTTCACCAAGAGCGGCATCATGCTGGGGCTGGGCGAGCAGCGGCTGGAAGTGCATCAGGTGATGGACGACATGCGCTGTGCCGGCATCGATTTTCTGACGATGGGGCAATATCTGCGGCCAACCCCCAAACATGTGGCGGTGGCCGAATTCGTCACCCCGCAAGCCTTTTCCGCCTATGGCGCGATTGCCCGGGCGAAGGGTTTTCTGCAGGTGGCGGCCACGCCGCTCACCCGCTCGTCCTATCATGCCGGCGAGGATTTCGCGCAAATGCGGGCTTCACGCGCTGCGCTTTTGGCCAAAACGGCGCGCTGAGCCGATGCCCGGAATTCAGGAAACCCGCCGCCTGCCCTATAGCTGCGAGCAGATCTTCGACATGGTCGCCGATGTGGCGCGCTATGGCGAGTTTCTGCCCTGGGTGGTGGCCACCCGCGTGCGATCGAACAGCGATACCGAAATGGAGGCCGACATGCTGGTCGGTTTCAAGGCGCTGCGGGAAAAGTTCACCAGCCGGGTAGTGAAGGAACGTCCACACGCCATCACCGTGCATTACGTTGATGGACCGATGCGCGATCTCGACAACCGCTGGCATTTCCGCCCCACCGAGGACGGCGGCTGCGAGCTGGATTTCGCGGTGGATTTCACCTTCCGCAACGCCCTGTTTCAAAGCCTTGCCGGGCAATATTTCGACAAGGCCTTCCGCAAGATGGTCGCCGCGTTTGAGACGCGGGCGGCGGAGTTGTATGGGGAAAAGGGTTAGGGGGAAAAGGGTTAAGCAGCAGGGGCGTTACGCCCCTGCACCCCTTCCCTGTCGTCGTTGCGCGTCGGCTCCCCCTGGCGCCAGCTTACCGCGCCGCAGGCCTTAAAGCCGCTGCGCGGCAAACCACCACGCCGAGAGTGCAGCACAACAAAGACATTAATGGGGGTTTGGGGGTGTAACACCCCCAAGTCTAACCCCTTCCACTCCCCCTAAACCCCATCACCCCTCCGGCAGCAACAGTTCCAGCGCCATCTTTACCGCCGCCTCGCGCACGCTGTCACGGGGATTGGCGCGGGTGTTGACGTCAAAGCGGCGCTCTTCGGCATCCACCGCATCGCTGCCACGCACGGCACGGGCGAATACCACCATGCCCACAGGCTTTTGCTCGGTGCCCCCATCAGGCCCGGCAATGCCGCTGATCGCCACCGCCACATCCGCGCCCGATTGCTTTAGCGCCCCCTGCGCCATAGCCCAGGCACAGGCGACCGAAACCGCGCCAAAGGTCTCGATAATATCCGCCGAGACACCCAGCATGCGCTGCTTGGCCTCGTTTGAATAGGTGACGTAGCTGCCCTCGAACACGGCCGAGGAGCCCGCGACATCGGTGATGGCCCCGGCCACCAGCCCCCCGGTGCAGCTTTCGGCCAGCACCAGCTTGCGTCCGGCGGCAAGGTTTTCCGCAACGACACGGGTGGCGAGGCTGACGATGGTTTCAGGCAGCATGGTTTGGTTGCTCACGGTTTGCCGAAAAAATGGCAGAGGAAAGGGCTAAACTGCTAGGAGTTTTAAGGTTCACGCCCGCACAACTGTGGCAATGGCCTGCGCCGCAATGCCCTCACCACGCCCGGCAAAGCCCAGCCTTTCGGTGGTCGTGGCCTTCACGCTCACGGCCTCGATGGGTGCGCCCATGATGGCGGCGAGGCGGGCACGCATGGCCTCGCGGTGGGGGCCAATCTTGGGCGCCTCGCAGATGATGGTGACATCGACATTGCCGATGCCATAGCCCGCCGCGCCCACCAACCGGGCGGCATGGGCGAGAAACCGGTCGGATGAGGCGCCACGCCATTGCGCGTCCGACGGCGGGAAATGCTGGCCGATATCGCCCGCGCCAATCGCGCCCAGCAGGGCGTCCACCAGTGCGTGGATCGCGACATCGGCGTCGGAGTGACCGGCGAGCCCCTGGTGGTGCTCGATCTTTACCCCGCACAGCCACAGTTCCTCGCCATCCTCCAGCCGGTGAACATCAAAGCCTGAGCCGGTGCGGATGAGGGGGGCGCTCGTGCCAAAATCGCTGGAATAGGTCAGTTTGTGCAAGGCTTCGTCTCCATCGACGAGGTCTATGGACAGGCCTGCCGCCTGCGCCACCTGCGCGTCGTCGCCGGCATTCGTCTCTCCCGGCCAATCGCGATGCGCGGCGAGGATGGCCGGAAAGCGGAAGGCCTGCGGTGTTTGCACCCGGCGCAGCGCCTCACGGCGGGCAGGGGGCCCCATCTGCCCATCGTCCTCGGCATGGCACAGGCTGTCCACCACCGGCAGCACGGGGATGGCGCCCGGGTGACTGTCCAGCGCCGCGCAGAGCCGCTCGATAACCGCTTGCGGCAGGATGGGGCGGGCGGCATCGTGGATCAGCACCCGTGCCGGCGCGCGCGAAGCCAGAGCTTCCAGCCCGCAACGCACAGAATCCTGACGGGTAACGCCGCCGGTCACGCATTCCACCCCGGTGATGCCTGCCAGTACCTCGGCGGCTATCGCTTCCGCACCCTCGGGAATGACAACAACGACCGGTGCGACACCGGCCGCGCTCAGCGCCTCCACCGAATGGCGCAGCACCGGCTTGCCGCGCCAAAGGGCGAACTGCTTGGGAAGCGGCTGGCCCGCGCGCAGCCCCTTGCCGGCGGCCACGACGATAGCGGCAACTGAAGCGGAATGGGGTGGAGTCGCGGATGAAACCATGGCGGCGCGGGTAATCGCTTGCGAGGGCGAGGGCAATCCACTAATGCCTGCCTGTTTTTTAGGCAGTAGTATGACCCAGCTTCCCACACCTCCCCAGATTGGCCCCATATCGGTCGGCCCCGTTGCGATCGCCAGCCCGGTGATTCTGGCGCCGATGACCGGCGTGACCGATTTGCCTTTCCGCCGGGTGGTGCGCGGCTTTGGCTCGGGCTTGAACGTCACCGAGATGATCGCCAGCCCCGCCGCCATTCGCGAAACCCGCCAGTCGGTGCAAAAAGCCGCGTGGGACGCGATCGAGGAACCGGTGTCGATGCAGCTGGTCGGCTGCGAGCCCGCGCAGATGGCCGAGGCCGCCAAGCTCTCCGAGGACAAGGGCGCGGCGATTATCGACATCAACATGGGCTGCCCGGTGCGCAAGGTGACCAGCGGCGACGCCGGCTCTGCCCTGATGCGCGATCTCGGGCTGGCGGCGCGGCTGATCGAGGCGACGGTGAAGGCGGTGAGCGTGCCGGTTACCGTGAAGATGCGCATGGGCTGGTGCCACAGCAGCCTCAACGCCCCGGAACTGGCGCGCATAGCCGAGGATCTGGGCGCGAAGATGATCACCGTCCATGGCCGCACCCGCAACCAGATGTACAAGGGCGAGGCCGACTGGGCCTTTGTGCGCCGGGTGAAAGAGGCGGTCACTGTGCCGGTTATCGTCAATGGCGATATTTGCGACATTGACGATGTGGAGCGGGCGCTGAGCCTGTCGGGCGCGGATGGGGTGATGATCGGGCGCGGGGCCTATGGCCGGCCATGGTTTCTGGCTCAGGTGATGCACTGGCTGCAAACCGGCGAGGGCATAGCCGACCCGGCCATTGACCGGCAATATGCCGTTATTCTCAGGCATTACGAGGATATGCTGGAGATGTATGGCACCAAGGTTGGGGTCAATCTCGCCCGCAAGCATCTTGGCTGGTATACCAAGGGGCTGCCCGGATCGGCCGAGTTTCGTAACCGCGTGAACTTCATCGACGACCACAAGGCGGTTATTGCCGCTCTGGCCGAGTTTTATGGCCCCATGCTGCAACGGCAGGCAGCCTGATGGCCATGCCCGTGCTCAGCGATACCGATGCCAGACGTCAGATTGCCAGCCTGCCGCTGGCCGTGCTGGTGCTGGGGCCGGGGCAAAAGATTGCTTCCATCAATCCCGCGGCCGAGCAGTTTTTTGGACAAAGCGCCCGGCGGCTGGCGGGCAGGGCTCTGTCCGAGGCTATCCGCTTTGCCGACCAGCGCCTTGCCGAGCGCATTGCCGGCAGTGACGCACAGATTTCCGCCCGGCAGATGGATGTCACGATCACCGGCATGGGCCAGCGCCGGGTGGACGTGACCATCGCCCCGATCGTCGACGAGCCCGGCTGGCATATTCTGACCCTCCACGACAGTGCTGGCGCCGAGGGCATGGGCGAGGCCGCGGTGAACCCCGAGGATGGCGTGCTGCGGGCGCCCGAGATCCTTGCCCACGAGATCAAGAACCCGCTGGCGGGCATTCGCGGCGCGGCACAATTGCTGGCGCGCAAGCTGGAGCCGAAGGATCGGGCGCTGACCACCCTCATCGCCGACGAGGTGGACCGCATCGCCAAGCTGATCGACCAGATGCAGACGCTGAGCCGCCGCACCGCCGAACCGGTGGAGCCCTGCAATCTGCACGAGGCGGTGCGCCGCGCCATTGCGATCCTCTCCGCCGCGGGCAAAAGCAATCTGCGGATCGAGGAGGAATTCGACCCCTCGCTGCCACAAATGCTGGGCAGTTCTCACGCGCTGGTGCAGGTGCTCATCAACCTTATCTCCAACGCCGGAGAGGCCTGCCGCGAGAGCAAGGAACCCCGGGTTGTCGTGCGCACCCGCTTTGCCAGCGGGCTGCAATTGCATTCGAACAGCCTCGGCGTGCCGGTGCGGTTACCGATCGAGCTGAGGGTGAGCGACAATGGCCCGGGCATTGACCCTGCCATGCGCGACCATATTTTCGAGCCTTTCGTGACCACCAAAAAGACGGGGCAGGGGCTGGGGCTTGCGCTGGTGCGCAAGCTGGTGCGCGACATGAACGGCCGCATCACGCTGGACCGCGACGAGGTGGGGGGCTGGACCCACTTCCGCCTGCATTTGCCCATGGCGCCGCAGACCCGCTCTCGCGCCAAACCCAGGGTCGCGGCGCAATGAATATTCTGCTTGTCGAGGATGACGCCTCGATCGCCATCGTCATCACCGCCGCGCTGGAGGCCGACGGGCTCAGCGTGACCCATTGCGACAGCATCGCCGAGCGCAACCGCCTGCTCGCCCAATCGTCCTATGCCGCGCTGGTCACCGATGTGATGTTGACCGATGGCGACGGGATAGAATCGCTGGGTCTGGTGCGCGAATGGCATCCGGCCATGCCGATCATCATCCTGTCGGCGCAGAACACGCTGGATACGGCGGTACGCGCATCGGACACAGGCGCCTTTGAATATTTCCCCAAGCCCTTCGATATCGAGGAACTGGTGCGGACCGTGCGGCAGGCGGCCAGCGCCGGGGCCGCTGCCGAGGCGGGGGAAGATGCCGAGCCGGAAGGGCAGGGGCTGCCACTGGTGGGGCGCAGCGCGCCGATGCAGGCGGTCTATCGCATGATCACCCGCGTCTTGCGTAATGACCTCACCGTGCTGGTGCTGGGCGAATCCGGCACGGGCAAGGAACTGGTCGCAGAGGCCATCCACCAGCTGGGCCACCGCCGCACCGGGCCGTTTGTGGCGGTGAACACGGCCGCCATTCCCGTCGAGCTGATCGAAAGCGAATTGTTCGGGCATGAGAAGGGGGCTTTCACCGGCGCCGTTGCCCGCCACATCGGCAAGTTCGAGCAGGCCGCGGGCGGCACCTTGTTCCTCGACGAGATCGGCGACATGCCGATGCAGGCGCAGACCCGCCTGCTGCGCGCGCTGCAATCGGGCTCCATCCGCCGCGTGGGTGGGCGCGAGGAGGTGGCGATCGATGCCCGCATCATCTGCGCCACCAACAAGGATCTGGCGCCGATGATTGCCGCCGGGCAATTTCGCGAAGACCTGTATTACCGCATCAATGTTGTGCCCATCGATCTGCCGCCCTTGCGCGAGCGGGCCGACGATATCGCGGCACTCGCACGGCATTTCCTGACACAGGCCTCGGCCGAAGGCCTGCCGCGCCGCCAGATGACGCCAGAGGCGATAGACATTTTGCAACGCCAGCCCTGGCGCGGCAATGTTCGCGAGCTGCGCAACTTTATCTACCGGCTGGCACTGCTGGCGCGGGACGACGTTATCGATGGTGCCGCCTTGTTGCCCATGCTGGCACAGACAGCCCGCGCCGACGAGCCGGAAGCTCCGCCCGCCAGCATCGATGCCGCCGTGAACGCCTGGCTGGCTGGCGCCAATCCCGCCCATGGAACCATTTACGATAGCGCTTTGGCCGCCTTTGAACGCCCGCTGTTCACCGCCGTATTGCGCGAAACCGGTGGCAATCAGCTGCGCGCCGCGCAATTGCTCGGCATCAATCGCAATACCTTGCGCAAGCGGCTGGGCGAACTGGCGCTGGACGCCGAGGCTTTCGTGCGCCGGGGCTGATGGCCGGCAAGGCCATTGGATCAATAAGTTCTTGCGCAAAAGACACAGGGCTGTTGTAAGATAGCCACGATGGAACAGCGCAGCCTTTCCCCGTGGCATAGTCGCCCCCGCTGG
>CAIWFP010000210.1 GCA_903911985.1 uncultured Sphingomonadales bacterium | reverse complement strand
GCGGCCAGATGATGGCGTCGCCGCGCCTGGGTGCGGCGGCGCCTTCATCTGGCCCATCCCGTCAGGCAGGCGGAATCAGGAATTCCATGCCGAGCCGGGTAATCAGCCACCCGGCCCCGCCACGCGCCACATCGAAATAATAACGGGCCCGCAGCGCCATCTCGCTGCCGTCGGTGCCCTGGCTGATCGCGTTCACATAGGCACGGGCCGATGCGGTGTCTCCGGCATAGCTGACGATGGCGAAATTGCTGAGGGCGTGCGCGTTGTGCGCCATTGTCGGAAAGGCTCCGGCGAAGAAATCCGCGATACCCTTGCGCCCCCGCACCTCTCCCAGCCCAAGGGTGGTGAGGTCATAGACGGCATCGTCCGCAAATAGGGCGCAAACGCCGTCAATGTCGCCGATCGTGTCCACCGCCGTGCAATAGGCAATGGCCAGATCCTCGATTCCCAGACGATCTTCCACAGGGCAATGCCGCATCGATAAACCTTTGCGCTGAAGGGTGTGCCAGTGGGGGCCTTACGGCTTGCCCCGCACCATATCGTTGAGCAGCTCATGGAAACGCTGCACCCGCTTCTCCTGATCGGGCAGCAGGCAGCCCTTGAACCCGCGCGAGTTCAGCCCCTGCTGCTGGCTGGTGCCAATCGACAGGTCCTGATCGGCCACGAAGCCCACCGACACGCCATCGCCATAGGTGCTGTGGCGAGCCACGGCGTCATGGGTCAACGGCACGTTGCCGATCGGCGTGACCACCTCTTTCATGCCTGCCACCGGCGGATACAGGCACCAGTGCTGGAAAACGCACTTTTCCGGATCGGTCGGGTGCGGCTCGGTGCGCAGGATCTGCAACTGCTCGGGGCTCATGGTCAGCGTCAGGTTGGGAAACAGCGTGCAGTGGAAATAATCCACCAGCTGCTGATCGCTCATGTCCTTGTAATTGGTATAGCCCAGCGCCGGTCCGCGTTCACGCTTGGCCTTGATCACCGCCTCGCGAATTTCGTTGGTGCGGCCACGGTATTGCTTGGGATCGATGCCCCATGCCTCGGCGGCCTCATAGAGGCCCGGCGGCACATCGCCGCTGACGTAATCGTTGCGGGTGGTGGCCTGATGACCCACCATCCACATCGAATTGTGGCCGGAAGGGTACATTTCGAACAGGGTGCTGGGCAGGCCGTCGTTAATGAAGGTGGCAACCTCGGGGTGAACCGTGGGCAGGTGATAGCTCTCGTTGAAATTGTCGCGAATGATCTTCCAGTTGAATTCGCAATCGGCCGACAGGTTCAACACCCGCACCCAGTTTTCGACGCCATAGCCCGCGAGCCGCTCCGGGAAGGGGGCCAGCCATTCGTGCAACGGCTTGACGTCATCGTCCATGCACCAGAACACAAACGGGCCCCAGGTGTCGCAGCGCAGTTCAGCCAGCTTCACCTTGCCGCAAGGGTTGCCGCCGGAAAAATCCTCCGGATCCTGCACATGCACCAGCGTGCCATCGGGATCGAACTGCCAGCCGTGATAGCTGCAGGTGATACGCGGCGCGCCGCCGACATCGCCCAGAATCAGCCGGTTCCCACGGTGCGGGCAGGTATTGTAGAAGGCCTTGACCGCGGCATGCCCGGTTTCATCGGGGGCCTGACGGACCATGATCACCGATTCCTTGCCGAAATTGTGGCGGATGACGTCGCCCTCTTCCTCCAGCTCGGCCAGAACCCCGCCAAGGTGCCATACCTTGGGCCACAGATGCTGGTTCTCCAGCGCCATCCATTCACGCGTGATATAGCGGTCGGCGGTGATCTGATCACCACGCACGGGAACATCATACTCTGCGGAATAGCGGGAGCGCTTCGATTCTGCCGTCATTTTAGCATCCTTCACCAACGTCGCTGACCGCTTGGCCGAAGTACCTGTCCGGCAGAAGTCTCCCGCCCTCAAGCGGGTAGGATATTCCACGGATCCATGACATGGCGCGGCAATCTTGGCCGGATCGCTCCGGCGGGTTGAATCCTAGGCGCGTGCGGGGATATTCTCCACTCGCCATAGTGACAGGCGGATTTGTCGACGCAGCCCGGCGCGTCCGGCCATGCCCTCGACCAGCCGCGCCCCCTAGCATGTCGGATAGTTTACCCGCGCGCCAACTTGGCCGAAGCCATGGGGATATGGCCGCCGCCTGCCTTCGCGCAGGGCCGGCCGGGTGGCGCGGCTCAACGCTCCTCCCCACAACTGGAGAGTGAGCATGGCAAATGTTGCAATTACCGGCGCCGCGCGCGGCATCGGCCTTGAACTGGCAAACCAGCATCTGGCCCTGGGTGACAGGGTTTTCGCGCTGGTTCGCGATCCCGCAGCGGCCGAACGTCTGAACGCGTTGGCGGCAGGTTCGGGTGGCTTGCTGAGCGTTCATGCCATGGATGTTCGCGACGACGCATCGGTAAGGGCGGGGGCGGCATCGACAGGCGATGCCCCGATCGACATTCTGTATAATGTTGCCGGCATCACCGGCACGGCGGAGCCGGAACTCGAGGGCGCCGATTGGGCGGCCTTCGACGATGCATTGAATATCATGCTGAAAGGGCCGCTGCGGGTGCTGCAGGCCTTTTTGCCGCGCCTTCACAATGGCGCCAGGATCATCAACTTTTCCAGCCAGCTGGCGGCCTCTGGCTGGCCCTATGGCGGCTACTATGCCTATGGCGCGGCAAAGGCCGGCATGGCCCGCATGATGCGTTCGGTGGCGATCGATCTGCGCGAACGCGGTATCGTCGTCGGCATCATCCACCCCGGCTATGTCCAGACCGACATGGGCGGCCCTGCCGCCGACATCACGCCAGAGGAAAGCGCCCGCGCCATCCGCAAGCTGACCGCCGAATGGCCGCTCGACCGTTCGGGTGACTTCTACAAGTGGAATGGCGAGCCTCACGCCTGGTAAGGCGCGGGCTGGCTGGCCGTCAGCCGTTGACGGCCAGCCAGGCGCGGGTGGCATCGGCCACGGCGCGGGCCCGCTCGCCGGCATCGGGATAGGCATCGCGCAGCGCCTTTGAGCGCAGCTCGACGCTGAGCGGAATATCGCGGGGCAGGGCCCGGTAAAGTTCCGCCAGGGGCAGGGCGCCCGCGCCGCACTGTTGCCGCAGGTCAATCGCGTCGATGATCACCGCGTTAAAATCCGCCGGATCCGGCCGCTCGGCGCGGGCGTCGCAGAACTGGGCATAGGGCAGCAATGCCGGATCCAGCCCGGCGATTTGCGCGATGGAGCTGCCCGAACGGTCGACATGGATCGGGTCGATCAGCAGGGCGCGCAAGGGATGGGCCACCGCATCCAGCACAGCCAGCGCCGAGGCCAGATTTTTCACCGCGGTGAAAATGCCGAATTCGAGCGCCACCCTGATGCCGCTGGCCTCGGCGTGGCGGCACAATGCGGCCAGCTGCGCGGCGGTGACCGCATCATCGGGGTTGGAGGATACGCACAGGACGTTGCGCGCGCCCAGTTCGGCGCCGATATCGATGATCCGGCGGTGATCATCCATCGCGCTGTCGGGCTTTAACCAGATGACCTCGACATCGAGCAGCTCCAGCCCGGTATCGGCCAGCGCGGCGCGGGCCTCGCGGGTGGTGGTTTCGGTCCATTCCCTGGGTTCCACCCATAGGCCCACCGCGTCGAAACCGCCCGCGAAGGCCGCGCGAATTGTCTCGACCGGGCCGAATTCGGGCACGATGCCCGAGGCGAAGGACAGGCGGTTCATGTCCGGTCGCTCACATCACCGGCTCGGGGATATCCAGATCATCCTGCAGATACCAGTTCAGCCACTCGTGGAAATACTGGTTGCCGCGCTCGTTACGGCCGAAGACCAGCTCGTCATGGGCGCCGCTTTCGAGGCCCTTCTGGATATCGAGGCCGATGAGGTAATCCTCGTTATAGGTGACATCGCGAAAGAAGGTCATCATCGCCTCGATGTTCGCGCGGTCGGCGTCATCGCGGGGTGGTTCGCGGCGCAGATAGTTGAGCACGGTGCGGTTCTTGTCCGGCGTCGGTCCGGGAAAAAGCTGGGCGACCTGGGTAATTTCCGGGGCGATGAAGGCCGAGACATTCGGGAAAAAGATGCG
>CAIWFP010000209.1 GCA_903911985.1 uncultured Sphingomonadales bacterium | reverse complement strand
CCGCTTCACCCGCCGGGTGCGCCATAAAATCAGCCCTCAAGACCAAATATCATGCTGATATTGCTACACTATACTGCCAAAATTGCCAGATTTTCCCATTCGCATCTGGGAAATGTGGGATTAACTTTCCTGCTATTCCCAGCGAACAGGTCAGGGGCATCCGGGTGGCGCGTCAGGGTTTTCACGATTATGCACGCGGCTCCGTGGTGGAAGCCCGGGACCCGCGCGGCTATGCCTATTTCTGGTTCGGCCTGCATGGTATTGAGCACACACCGGGCCACGACAGCGATCTGGAAGCCATTGCAGATGGATATGTATCCGTGACACCCATGCATCTCGACCTTACCCACGAGCCCTCGCTGGCTGCCCTGCGCGCGGCGTTTCCCGCATGAAGCCGGGCACCTTGCTGACGCTGGCGGCGCTGCTGGCCGCCCCGGGGGTATCCCTCGCCAAGGATGCCGCGACCCGCGCCGACACCGCCCATGCGCCGGCCGCGCCCCGCCCTCTCGTGGCCGACACGGTGGAGGATGACGATGACGACGCCTCGCCCCAGCGCGAGCCCGTGCATGTGGTGATCGCCGGCGAAACGCTGGGCGGGGTTGCCAACCGCGCCCATGTGCCCCGCGTCCTGATTATCGAGGCCAACAACCTCAAGCCGCCCTATGCCCTGCGCGAGGGCGAGCGCCTGCGGCTGCCGCGCACCCGCCATCACACCGTGGCCAAGGGTGAAACGGGCTTGATCCCGACGCGGAGGTGGAGCCGGGGCAAAAGCTGCTGATCCCGACCATAACCCATGCCAAGGGTAATCCGCGCATCGCCAAACCGGCGGAGGACGCCTCCGCCAAAGCCACTCCTCCGGCAAAGCTGGTGGCCGGAGGCGAGGATGCGCCAACCGCCCCCCCGGCCAGCCACAGCCTGAAGGTAGACCCCGACGCGCGTTTCATCTGGCCATTGGCGGGCAAGGTGCTGCGTGGCTTCGCTGCCGGGGGCGCCCACGATGGCGTTGATATCGCTGGCACACTCGGCACCACCGTGCGCGCCAGCTCTGGCGGCGAGGTGGTGTTTGCCGGGGTGGAGCCGCAAAGCTTCGGCCGTCTGGTGCTGATCGACCACAAGAACGGCTGGCAAACGGCCTATGGCTTCCTTGGCAAGATCACCGTGGCCAAGGGCGATCATGTCCGCGTCGGCGAGCGGATCGGCCTCGTGGGCCACAGCGGCAAGGCCCGCCGCGACGAACGGCATTTCGAACTGCGCCGCGCCCAGCACCCGGTTGATCCGCTGCCGAAATTGCCGGACCAACCCGCTGCCGCGCTGATCTCCAAGAATTCGGGTCGATAAGGCGGCGCTTTGCCGCCCCCCGACCGCGCCCCCTACCGCGCCCCCTATCGCGCCCCCTACCGCAACGCCCAGAACACCGCGCCCATTGCCAGATAGGCCGCGATCCAGTGGCTGGCGTCAATCAGCGCCAGTTTGCGTGATTGGCCCTGATAGAGGTAGTTGATCCACAGCGCCGGCACGATGAAGAACGCGCCCACCCCGCCGGACATCATGAAATAGAGGTGGCTCGCCAGCCCCGGATTGCGGGCGAACATGTGACCCAGCATGAAGGCCGACAGCAGCAGCAGCACGAAATTGCCGCCAAACATCACCCCCATGCTCACCTTCGGCGGCTGGCCCGGCACGATTCCCAGTTCGCCGCGCCACGCCTTGCCGAACAATAGGCCATACCACAGCGCCCCGACCGCGAATGCCGCCACCGCCGCCAGCAGCACGGCGAGAAAATTGATATGCCCCATCGCCCATACTCCCGTTCAGGCCCCCACGCGGGTTCCTGTTTCAATTCCCCGCAACTAAGACTATTCGCGCGTTCATGACAACGACCAATCCGGACAGCAATCCCGCTCCCTTTCCCAGCGTGCCCAAGGTGGGCATGGTCAGCCTTGGCTGCCCCAAGGCGCTGGTCGACAGCGAGCGCATCCTCACCCGCCTGCGGGCCGATGGCTATGCCATGAGCGCCGATTATGCCGGCGCCGATGTGGTTCTGGTCAACACTTGCGGCTTTCTCGATTCCGCCAAGGAGGAGAGCCTTGCCGCCATTGGCGAGGCGATTGCCGAGAACGGGCGGGTCATCGTCACCGGCTGCATGGGTAACGAGGCAGAGGCCATCCGCGCGCGTTTTCCGCAGGTTTTGGCCGTCACTGGCGCGCATCAATATGAGGATGTCGTCACCGCCGTTCACGAGGCCGCACCGCCATCGCGCGGGCCCTTCGTCGATCTCATTCCCGGCTTGGGAGGCTTTGGGGCCAGCGAAAGCGACATCAAGCTCACCCCGCGCCACTATAGCTATCTGAAGATTTCCGAAGGCTGCAACCATGCCTGCGCCTTCTGCATCATCCCGCAACTGCGCGGGGGCCTGGTCAGCCGCCGGATCGACGCGGTGCTGCGCGAGGCGGAAAAGCTGGTGGCCGCGGGCACGCGGGAACTGCTGGTGATCTCTCAGGACACCTCGGCTTACGGCGTAGATACCCGCCACGAAAGCCGCGACTGGCACGGGGCTCCGGTGCGCGCCCATATGACCGACCTTGCCCGCGAGCTTGGGCAGTTGCGCACGCCGCAAGGTGCCGCGCCATGGGTGCGCCTGCACTATGTCTACCCATACCCGCACGTTGATGCGGTTATCCCGCTGATGGCCGAGGGGCTGCTGACCCCCTATCTCGACATTCCCTTTCAGCATGCGGCGCCCAATGTGCTGCGCGCGATGAAGCGCCCCGCCAACGAGGCCAAGGTGCTGGAACGGCTGAAGTCCTGGCGCGAGATCTGCCCGGATATCGCCATCCGCTCCAGCTTCGTCGTCGGCTTCCCCGGCGAAACCGAGGCGGATTTCCAATATCTGCTCGACTGGCTCGATGAGGCGCAGCTCGACCGCGTTGGCGCTTTCCGTTTTGAACCCGTGGCCGGGGCCCCCGCCAACGACCTGCCCGGCGCCGTGCCCGAGGAGGTCAAGGAAGAACGCTACGCGCGAATCATGGCGAAAACCGAAGCCATCAGCGCGGCAAAGCTGGCCGCCAAGGTCGGCCGCACCATTCCCGTCATCATCGATGACGTGGGCGAGCCCGACGAGGACGGCGATATCGGCGCCACCGCCCGATCTCAGGCCGACGCGCCCGAGATCGACGGGCAAGTGCTGCTGCGCAATGTTCCCGAAACGCTGGCCCCCGGCGATATCGTGAACGTGATGGTCGAGGATGCCGACGAACACGACCTTTTCGGGGTGATATCGGGCGGGTAAAACCCCGCGAATCCGGCGTTGTTTGACAGAATTGCACTTCTCGCGCCAGCTTCGTTGCGTTTTACGCAACCGATATGGAGCTTTTCGCACTTGCAGCATGCGCCGGATTCGGGCCTAAGGAACAGGCCTTTCAGGCATCCTCTCCCAAAACTTTCATGGCCCGGCCGGCAACGGTCGGGCCTTTTTTTGTGGTGGAAAGACGATTTATCGGGAAACCGCCGAGGTTTGACGCTGCGCACCCGGCGTCCCCATCTCCCGCGGCCGCGTAACGAGAGGCGGCACCCGGGCCGAAAGCTCCGAAGCTTTGCACCAGTAACGCCCCCAGTGGCAGCGCGGGCCCTTTTGCCCTAACCCATGCGCATGAACGATTCGCCCTCCACCCATGCCGCGCCCCACCCCGCCCCGCTGTCCGCGCGCGTCTATACCGCCGCGCTCGTCGTCATTGGCGACGAGATCCTCTCGGGCCGCACCCACGACAAGAACATTGCCCAGGTGGCCAGTTGGCTCGGCATTCAGGGCATCCGCCTGAGAGAGGTGCGGGTGGTGGCCGACGACACCGCCGCCATTGTCGAGGCGGTGAATACCCTGCGCGTCCGCAACGATTATCTGTTCACCACCGGCGGCATCGGCCCGACCCACGACGACATTACCGTGGATGCGATTTCGCAGGCGCTGGGTGTGGACGTCATTGTTCACCCCGAGGCACGCGCCATGCTGGAGGACTATTACGCCACACGCGGCGGCCTGACCGAGGCACGGCTGCGCATGGCCCGCGCCCCGCAAGGGTCCAGCCTCATCCCCAACCGCTATTCCGGCGCTCCGGGCATCCGCTGGGGCAATATCTTCGTGATGGCCGGCGTACCCGGCATTACCGCCGGCAGGCTGGAATCGCTCACCGGCACGCTGGAAGGCGGCCTGCCCCTGCTCAGCGAAACGGTGGGCTGCTGGGTGGCGGAAAGCGAGATCGCCGATCTGCTGCACGCCACGGAAAAGGCCCACGAAGGCTGCCAGATCGGCTCCTACCCTTTCTTCCGCGAGGGGCGAACCGGCGCCAATTTCGTCATCCGCTCGGTGGATGCCGATCTGCTCGCCGCCTGCACGGCAGCACTGGTGGCGGACCTCGCCGCGCTGGACCGCGATCCGGTGCCGGGCGGGATATGAGCCTTCGCGGCGTCTGCCGTGCACTGGGTGCCTTGGCTATGGTGCTTTTGGCTATCCAGCCATCGCAGGCGCAAGAGCCCGCAACTTCCGCACATGCCGCGCTAGACGCGATAGCCCAACTCGAAGCGGACGCACGCAAGGAAACGTCCGGGCAGATCGAAGCCAGCGCGCAAACGCTCGGCCAGTTTGAACAAGCCCTCGCTGCCCAGCCCAGCGCCACCAAGGCACTGCGGGACTGGTGTGACGCCCGGCGCTACTCCCTTGAACAGCCAGCTAAAATTATCGCTCGCCGGTTCCCTCTGGCTCTGTCGATCTATCCTCCCGCTAAACTGAGGGAACAGTTGGGCGTCGGGCCGGACGAACCCATTCAGGTTCGCCATGTTGCTCTCGATTGCGGGGACGCGCTGCTCTCTCTGGCCGACAATTGGTACGTTCCCTCGCGTCTCACTCCCGAGATGAACGCGACGCTGGATAATTCGGATACCCCCTTTGGCACCGTTGCCCAGCCCTTGCACTTTACCCGCCAGCCCATGTCGAGCCAGCGCGGAGCGGCCGATGGTTGCACGCCAGACACCATTCTCACCCACCGCGCACTCCTGCGCCTGCCCGATGGCCGGCCACTGGCGCTGGTGCTGGAATGTTATCAGCCGGACGTTCTTGCCCCGCCCGGGCCAATCATACGCCCGCCAGCCGTCCATCGCCCGGTCGATGTAATCCGTTAAGCCCCCCTTCCAATCCCCCCTCCCCCACCCTACCTTGACGCCATGAGCCCGACCCCGCCCCCGCCCCCAGAGGCCAGCTACCTTTCCGGCCGCCTGTTGCTGGCCATGCCCGGCATGCCGGATCCGCGCTTTGCAGGCTCGGCCATCGCCCTGTGCGTGCATGACGAGAACGGGGCTCTGGGTATCGGTATCGATACGTTGCTCGAAGGCGTCACCCTTCACGCCCTGCTAACGGATCTCGACATCGACCCCGGCCTTGCCCCCGATTGCGGCGTGCTGATGGGTGGCCCGGTAGAAAGCTCGCGCGGCTTCGTCCTGCACAGTCCGGAATGGGTCAGCCCATCGGACAATGCGGCGGAAGCGGATCATCCGGCCTCGCTGGCCGTCAGCGATCAATGGGCGCTCTCGGCCTCGCGCGATGTGCTGGTGGCCATCGCCGAAGGGCGCGGGCCGGCGCAGTGGCTGGTGGCGCTGGGCTATGCCGGCTGGGGTCCGGGTCAGCTGGATGGCGAGATGCGCCACCACGGCTGGTATGCCGCACAGGGGCGCAGGTCCATTCTGTTTGACAACCCCGCGCACGACCGCTGGAGCAGGGCGTGGAAGGCGGAAGGCATTGACCCGGCGCTGCTGGCCAATGTCACCGGCCGGGCCTGACATCCGCCACGCGCGCGCATCCGCTCCTCTAGCCGGGCAACGGCACCCCTGCGGGAAACCCGGCATCACGCATGCCCGCATGGCCGAACTCCACGCCAAACAGATTGCGCCGCACCCAGCGGACCAGACCCCAGGCCTCGCGCCCGTCGGGCAGATGGATGCAGACGATCTCGTCGGGCACGGGCGGCGTCCCTTGCGCGGCGGCTGAAAGCCCCTTGACCGAAACATCGCGCACCATGATCAGGTGCTCCAGCCCCGCGCTATCGATCATTTTCACCAGCACCATGCCGCGCCGGCGCCGCTCGCGGAAATTGGGTGTGGGGCGAAAGGCCTCTTTGGGCACAACGGACATGATGGGGCCTGCATGGTGGGAGCTTGGATCAGGCTTTGTGCCCCACCATGCGCTAACCCGGCGTGACCGCGTAACTAGGGATTATCCTCAGGCACCAGCGCCATCCATCCCTGCCACACGCAAGGGGCCGGGGAAGTCACCCTCCCCGGCCCCAGTGAATTTTGCGGTGAGGCGAAAGGCCCCACAGGCTGGTTCAGCGGAATTTAGCCGCCGTGAACCTGCGCCACGTCGATCTTCAGGCCGGGGCCCATCGACGAGGACAGGCCGATCTTCTTCAGATACTTGCCCTTGGCGCCAGCAGGCTTGGCCTTCACGATCGCGTCAACGAAAGCGTCGAAGTTGGCGCGCAGCGCCGCGTCCGAGAAGGAGAGCTTGCCGAGGCCGCCGTGGATGATACCAGCCTTCTCGACGCGGAACTCGATCTGGCCGCCCTTGGCAGCCTTCACGGCTTCGGCGACGTTCGGGGTAACCGTGCCCAGCTTCGGGTTCGGCATCAGGCCCTTGGGGCCCAGCACCTTGCCGAGACGGCCAACGATGCCCATCATGTCCGGCGTCGCGATCACGCGGCCATAATCGAGGTTACCGGCCTGCATGTCTTCCAGCAGATCCTCGGCACCCACCTTGTCGGCGCCGGCGGCCAGAGCGGCCTCGGCCTTGTCGCCGCGCGCGAACACGGCAACCTTGACGTCCTTGCCGGTGCCCGAGGGCAGGCTCACCATGCCACGGACCATCTGGTCGGCATGGCGGGGGTCAACGCCCAGGTTCAGCGCCACTTCCAGCGATTCGTCGAACTTGGCGCTCTTGAGGTCCTTCAGCAGCTTGATGGCGTCATCGATGCCATAGAGCTTCTGGTTGTCGCCCAGCTTCTCGGCGAGGGACTTCTGCTTCTTGGTCAGCTTTGCCATGAT
>CAIWFP010000208.1 GCA_903911985.1 uncultured Sphingomonadales bacterium | reverse complement strand
TTCAAGCAGGTGGAATTCGACATCATGTATGGCGAGGGTATCTCGAAGATTGGCGAGATCCTCGATCTGGGGGTGAAGGCGGGCATCGTCGAGAAATCGGGTGCGTGGTTCAGCTATGATTCGGTGCGGATCGGGCAGGGTCGTGAAAACGCCAAGAACTTCCTGCGCGAGAACACCGAGCTGTGCGACAAGCTGGAGACGGCTATTCGGGGGCAGACCGCCGGGCTGGCCGAGGTGATGATGGCCGGGCCTGATGCCGAGGACGGCGAGGACTGAGGCGCGAGGCCCGGGTGGCGGCGATTGCGGCGGGGCGGTGTGACCTGAATGGGCCACCTCGCGCATTCTGATAAGGTTTTAGCGCCTTTGCGGCTTGTCCGGCGCGGCGTGGTGGCTTATCGGCAGGCCCCATGAGCTCGACCAACGATATCCGCCGTTCGTTCCTCGATTATTTCGGGAGCAATGCCCACGAGGTGGTGCCATCCGCGCCGCTGGTGCCATACAATGATCCGACGTTGATGTTTACCAACGCCGGCATGGTGCCCTTCAAGAACGTGTTCACCGGGCTGGAGAGGCGCGGCACCCCGCGGGCGACATCCTCGCAGAAATGCGTGCGGGCCGGCGGCAAGCATAATGACCTCGACAACGTCGGCTATACGGCGCGGCATCACACTTTCTTTGAAATGCTGGGGAACTTCTCCTTCGGCGATTATTTCAAGGAACAGGCGATCCTGCATGCTTGGACGCTGCTGACCCGCGAATGGGGGCTGGCCAAGGACAAGCTGACCGTCACCGTTTATCACACCGATGACGAGGCATTTGGGTTGTGGCAGAAGATTGCCGGCATTCCGGAGCAGCGGATCATCCGCATCCCCACCAACGACAATTTCTGGTCGATGGGTGATACCGGGCCTTGCGGGCCGTGCAGCGAGATCTTCTATGACCACGGCGCCCATATTCCCGGTGGCCCTCCCGGCAGCCCGGATGAGGATGGTGACCGGTTCATCGAGATCTGGAATCTCGTGTTCATGCAGTTTGAGCAGGCGGCCGATGGCAGTCGCGCGCCTTTGCCCAAGCCCTCGATCGATACCGGCATGGGACTGGAGCGCATCGCCGCGGTGATGCAGGGGGTGCATGACAATTACGATATCGACACATTCCGCGCGCTGATCGGGGCCTCGGAAAGCCTGACCGGGGTGAAGGCCGAGGGCGAAAGCCGGGCGAGCCACCGCGTAATTGCCGACCATTTGCGCTCGACCAGCTTTCTGCTGGCCGACGGCGTGCTGCCGAGCAACGAGGGGCGCGGCTATGTGCTTCGGCGGATCATGCGGCGGGCGATGCGCCATGCGCATCTGTTGGGAGCGGACAAACCGCTGATGCACCGTCTGGTCCCGGCACTGGTGACCGAAATGGGCGCGGCTTATCCCGAGCTGGCCCGCGCGCAGGCGCTGATTACCGAGGTGCTGGAGCGCGAGGAGACCAAGTTCCGCCAGACGCTGGACAAGGGATTGAAGCTGCTCGACGAGGCAACCGGGACCCTCACCGATGGCGGAACATTGCCGGGTGAAACCGCGTTCCGGCTCTATGACACTTTTGGCTTTCCCTATGATCTGACCGAAGACGCGCTGCGTGCGCGGGGCATTGGCGTGGACAAGGCCGGCTTTGACGCGGCCATGGCCCAGCAGAAGGCGGCGGCTCGCGCGGCGTGGAAGGGCAGCGGCGAGGCGGCAGCGGGCGAGGTTTGGTTCGACATCGCCGAGCGTGTGGGGGCGACCGAGTTCACCGGCTATACCGCCACGGTCGGCGAAGGGCAGGTGGTTGCGCTGGTGAAGGGCGGGGCCGAGGTGGACAGTGCCACGGCCGGCGACGAGGTAATCGTCATCACCAACCAGACGCCGTTCTATGGTGAAAGCGGTGGGCAGAGCGGTGATGCCGGCACGATTTCCGGCCCCGATGGGCTGGCGTTGGTGGTGTCCGACACCGCCAAGCCTTTGGGGCGGTTGCATGCGCATCATGCCGTGGTGACGACGGGGACGATCCGCGTTGGCGAGGCGGTGGCGCTGGCGATTGACACTGTCCGGCGCGATGCCATTCGGGCCAATCACTCCGCTACCCACTTGCTGCATGCGGCCTTGCGCCGGCGGTTGGGCGATCACGTCACGCAGAAGGGGTCGATGGTTTCGGCCGAGCGGTTGCGGTTCGACTTTTCGCATCCGGCGGCGCTTTTGGCCGACGATATCGCCGCGATTGAGGCCGAGGTGAATGCCGAGGTGCGGGCCAATGATCCCGTCTCGACCCGGCTGATGAGCCCGGAGGATGCCATCGAGGCCGGGGCCATGGCGCTGTTTGGCGAGAAATATGGCGAGGAAGTGCGCGTGTTGGCCATGGGCCGGGCGGGCAATGGCCGGGCCTATTCGGTGGAACTGTGCGGCGGCACCCATGTGCGGGCGCTGGGCGATATTGGCGTGGTTCGGGTGGTCAGCGAGAGCGCCGTCGCCAGTGGTGTGCGGCGTATCGAGGCGCTGACCGGCGAGGGCGCGCGGGCCTGGCTTGTCGGCCGCGAGGAGCAGTTGAAGGGTGCGGCTTCGCTGTTGCGGGCGACGCCGGATGAGGTTGAGGGGCGCGTGGCCGCTTTGCTCGACGAGCGGCGCAAGCTGGAGCGGGAATTGGCCGAGGCGAAGAAGGCCTTAGCGCTTTCAGGGGCTCTGGGTGGTGGCTCTGGTGGTGGCGCGGCGGCGGATGAGAATATCGCGGGCGTGACCTTCAGTGGCCAGGTGATCGAGGGGCTGGAGCCCAAGGAATTGCGCGGGCTGCTGGATGGCGCCAAGCAGCGGATCGGCAGCGGCATTGCCGCGATCTGCGCGGTGAACGAGGGGCGGGCGACCTTTGCCGTGGCGGTGACGGATGATCTGACCGGGCGGTTCAGCGCGGTTGACCTCGTGCGCGTGGGCGTGGAGGCGCTGGGCGGCAAGGGCGGCGGTGGCCGCGCGGATATGGCGCAGGGCGGCGGGCCGGATGGCGGCAAGGCGGCGGATGCTTTGGCGGCGGTGAGGACGGCACTGGCGGGGTGAGGTGGGGGGCGACCCTGCGGAGTTTGCCCCTAGTTGGATGTTGCCTACTGGCTTCGTGCCGCGACACTCCGCCCAAGTTTGCCCAAACCGACGTCCATGCCGTTCTGGCAATGGCCGTGCAGCAAGCAGCCGCCAAGTTCGATCACAAATCGTGTTTCGTCACGGCGATAGAGCCAACGATGTTTGAGAGACCCTTGCGCGGTGAGGCGTGGGGCGAATGGCATCCGGTCGCGCCAGGAATTAGGGCACGCAGTGTGGCGGCGCAGATTCCCACCCAAGTGCCAACGGATCTGTTGCGGGGTTTGCTGAGGACAGATCGGAGATACGGGTGTCCGGAGACTATTCGTCTGTACAGACCAGAATTCCAGGAGGTGGAAACGCAAGGGCATCGGTGTCCATTCGCGCATGTCAGCGTGTGGAGCGAATGTGGCCCACTTTGCGGGGAGGAATATGGGCTGGATCTCGTCAGGGAGCGGGGGCGGTGGCAGCTTTATGAAGGTTGAGGGCTTTCGGCGACTGGGCTGTCTACCTGATCGCGGCCTGCCGCCTTCGGAAATCGGATCTGGGCGCAAGGCTTGGTTGGCGCGCAACGCTGACAAGTTATGGGACAGCGAAGGGCCAACCGATTTGCGCTGGCAAATCGGCACATTAAACACCCCTCGCATCTATCCCTTCATCCTTCCCTGTCCCTTAAACTCGGCGACTTCAGCGTCGGTTTGGCGCTCAACTCCCCTTCCTCCATGATCTGTTCGCGCAGTTCGTCGCGTTTTTCGTGGATGGAGGCGAGGACGAAGCCCATGGGGACGCCCATTTCCACCAGCACCGCCTCGGACAGTTGCAGCGAGGCTTCCAGCGCCTCGGGGACGGCGAGGGTGGCGCCGGCGCGGTAGAGTTGCGCGGCGTGGGTGGCGTCGCGGGCGCGGGCGATGATCGGCAGGGTGGGGTGAAGGCCGCGCAGGCGGCGGACAAGGCGCTGGGCGATGACGGCGTCATCCATGGTGAGGATGACGGCGCTGGTGGATTCGAGCCCGAGGCGGGTCAGCGTTGGGCCACGCGCGGCGTTGCCGAATACCACCGGATGCCCGGCGCGCAGACCTTCGGCGATGAGGTCGGGGTTGCTGTCGAGGCCGATGTAGGCGCGCTGGTGGCGGGAGAGCATGTCGGCGACCAGCTGGCCCACGCGGCCAAAGCCGATGATGATGGCGCGCTCGCCGGGGCCGGATTTGGGCTCGGCGGGGGGCAGGGTGGCGGCCTCCACCTGCCGGGCAAGGCGGCGCCCGGCCCAGGCCAGCAGCGGGGTGATGGTGAGGCCAAGCGCCGTGACGATCTGCCAGAAGCGCGCGGTGCCGGGCTGGATGAGGCCAGCGGCGGCGGCGGCGCCCAGCACGATCAGCGTGGTCTCCGATGGCGAGGCGAGCAGGATGCCCGCCTCTGTCGCGGTGCCCGCGCGGGCGCCACCCATGCGCAGCAAACCGGCGGTGACGGCGGCCTTGACCACCACCACCGCCACGGTGGCGGCGACAATGGGGACGAGATTGCGGGCGATGACCTCCAGATCTATCCCCATGCCAACGGTGATGAGAAAAATGCCCAGAGCCAGCCCCTTGAATGGCGAGGTGATGGTCTCGACCTCGCCGTGATATTCGGTTTCGGCAATGACCAGCCCGGCAATCAGCGCGCCGACGATTGGGGAGAGGCCCGTGCCCGCCGTTGCCAGTGCCGAGACGATGACCACCAGCAGCGTGGCGGAGAGGAACAGTTCGGGGCTTTTGGTGCGGGCGGCCTGGGCAAAGAGGCGGGGCAGGAGGAAACGGCCGAACACCAGCAGGGCGATGATGACCACGCCGCCCAGCCACAGGGTGTGGGCCATCGCCGCCCATGGGGCGAGGCTGCCCGATGCGCCAGAGGATGGGCCGGTGGTGGGGGGCAGCGCGCCGAGCAGGAAGATGATCGGCACCAGCGCCAGATCCTCGAACAGCAGCATGGCGAGCGCCGAGCGGCCGACGCTGGTGCTGGTGCCGACCAGCGGCAGCACCAGCGCGGTGGAGGACATGGCCAGCGCCACGCCAAGCCCGAGCGCGCCGCCCACCCCCTCGCCGGCAAAGGCCAGCGCGAAGGCCAGCAGCAGGGCGCTGCCCAGCAATTCCAACGCGCCAAGGCCGAAAACCTGACGGCGCATGGCCCACAGGCGGTAGAAGCTCAGCTCCAGCCCCACCGAGAACAGCAGCAGGATGATGCCGAACTGGGCGAAGGGTTGCAGCGCCTCGGGATCGGAAATGGTGATGGCTGACAGCCATGGGTGATCGAACACATGGCGGCCGAGGCCATAGGGGCCGACCAGCAGCCCGGTGAGGATGAAGCCGATGACCGGGGTGATGCGAAAGCGGGCGAATACCGGGATGACGATGCCCGCCGCGCCCAGAATGACCAGCGTGTCGCCAAGCGAGGTTGGGGAGGGGAAGGAGCTGTCTGCCATGGCGCAAGGCTAGGGGATGGGCGCAGGATTGGGAAGGTTTATGGGCGGGGGAATGGTTGCGCGCCTGAGGGCCGAAAGCAAAAGGCCCGGCGGGATTGCTCCGGCCGGGCCTTTGTTTTGGTGTGAAGAGAGGCGGTTAGGCCCAGGTCTTCATTTCGCTTTCGAGGTTCTGCGCGACCGATTCGAAGAACTGCTCGGTGGTCATCCACGCCTGATCGGGGCCGATGAGCAGGGCGAGATCCTTGGTCATCTTGCCGCTCTCGACGGTCTCGACGCAGATGCGCTCCAGCGCCTCGGCAAAGCGCACCACTTGCGGGGTGTTGTCGAACTTGCCGCGATAGATGAGGCCGCGCGTCCAGGCGAAGATGCTGGCGATGGGGTTGGTGGAGGTCGCCTTGCCCTGCTGGTGCTGGCGATAGTGGCGCGTCACGGTGCCGTGCGCGGCCTCGGCCTCGATCGTCTTGCCATCGGGCGACATCAGAACCGAGGTCATGAGGCCCAGCGAGCCGAAGCCCTGCGCCACTGTATCGGACTGCACGTCGCCGTCGTAGTTCTTGCAGGCCC
>CAIWFP010000207.1 GCA_903911985.1 uncultured Sphingomonadales bacterium | reverse complement strand
GGGTTACCCCCTCGCGCTCCCAATAATGTCGTCGTTGCGCACCCACTCATCGTCGCGCCTTGCCGCGAAGCGGCTTTAATAGCCTGCGGCGCTGCGGCCTTGCGCCAAGGGTGAGCAGCACGCGACAATGACAGGTAATGGGAGCGCGAGGGACGAGTCCCTCGCACCTATCCCTTATTCTCCCTTGGCCTTAGCCCCGCCCCCCGCCACCGGATGGTGCGGCACCAAAATCATCTCGCGGCCTTCCACCCGCCAGCCGGAGAGCGCGGAGAGGAAGTTCATGCCCAGCACATTGGTTTCGCCAAGGCCGGGCGCTACGACCGCGTCGATATGGCGGGCGACGACATTGCCCACCTGCAATCGGTCGATGGTGGCCAGCGAGCCGGTGGTGGAGCCATTGGCGGTGTTGAGCACCACGCTTTGCCCCCAGCGCCGGGGGCGGATGGCGGCGGCATCGGCGCTGTCGGGCGAGAGGGTGGTGAGGGTCGCGCCGGTATCGACGAGGAACCGGCGAGGCACGCCGTTGACCTTTGCGCGCACCCAGAAGTGGCCGTCGGGGCTCATTGGCACGCGGGTTTCGCCGCCCGAGACGCTGGCTTCCGGCTCGTCGCTGCCGGGGCTGGAGAGGTTGGCCACGGTGCCGAAGCCGTTGTCGCGCGCCACGTTCAACATGGCGGCGAGCATGGCGTAGATCAGGCCGATATTGCCGATAAAGCGCAATACGCCGGCGGGCAGCGGCAATATCCGCCGCATCATGCCGCCCGCCACCACCAGCGCCATCGAGGCCAGCGCCACTTGCACCAGCCTTTCGGTTTGGGCGTAATGCAGGGCTTGTTGCCACAGGCCTGCTGCGGCGTGGGAGAGGGGGGCCGTGCCTTGCGTCCAGCCGCTGTCGCTCATGCGCCCAGCCCCCCCGATTCCGGCCCAGCCCCGTCCAGTCCAGCCGAGCCAGGCCCAACCGAGTCAGGCCCCGCCGCGACCAGCTCGGCGGTCAGCAGGGCTTGGACACGGGCCTCGTCGGGGAAGCCCTCGGCGATCCAGCGGGCCTTCACCGCCTCCAGAATTTGCGCCACCTGTGGCCCGGCATGCACCCCGCGCGCCACGATCTGCCCACCCTTCAGCGGAAACCACGGGATCTCCCAGCCTGTCAGCGGGGCGATGCTGTGTCCGGTGAGCAGCAGCGCGTCGGATGCGCTTACCGGGTCGGTGCGATAGGCAAGGGCGCGGGCCGCGGCGGCGTGGGCCGTGGGGTCATCGTCCGGCCAATTATCCGCATGGCTGATTTTTGCGACATTGCCGGCGGTGGTGGCCAGACGCTTCTTCTGTGCTCCAGAAAGGCGGAAGCGGGCGGCCACGGTCTCGGCCAGGGTGGGCTCCGCCAGCAGCAGGGCGGCGAGGCGGCGGATGGCATCGGGCGCCACCGCCTGCGCCTGTTCCTGAGCCACCAGCTCGGCCAGCCGGGCGACCTGCGCCTCGGGCAGGATGACCGCCAGCACCCCCAGTTCCGCCATGCGGGCGACGGTGGGGGCGGGGTCCGGCAGGGAGAGCAGGTTGAGCAGCTCCATGCCGATCCGCTCGCGGCTGAGGCCTTTCAGCGTGGGGGCGAGATCCGCGCAGGCTTCCTCGGCCTGCCGGTCGGCGGGCACCGAGCCGAACCGGGCCTGAAAGCGGAAATAGCGCAATATCCGCAGATGGTCCTCGGCGATACGCTGGCGGGCATCGCCGATGAAGCGCACCCGCCGCGCGGCCAGATCCTCCAGCCCGCCGAAATAATCGGCGATTTCGCCGGTGGCAGGGTCGGCATAGAGGGCATTTATGGTAAAGTCGCGCCGGGCCGCGTCCTCGCGCCAGTCGCTGGCGAAGGCCACGGTGGCGCGGCGCCCGTCGGTCGAGACATCGTGGCGCAGGGTGGTGATTTCGACCGGGCCGCCCTCCAGCACGGCGGTGACGGTGCCATGCTCGATGCCGGTGGGGACAGTGGAAATGCCCACGGCCTTGCAGGCGGCGATCACCGCTTGCGGAAGCAGGGTGGTCGCGATGTCCACATCCTTTGCGCCGAGCCCCAGCAGTGTGTCGCGCACGGCGCCGCCGACATAGCGCGCGTTGCCCCCCTGAATATTGGCCTGAATATTGGCCTGAATATTGGCGTGATCATTGGCGCCCAGCGCCGCGATCAGCCGGGCAAGGTCGGGGCGCCGCGTCCATGCGGCCTCGGGCAGGTGGGGGGCAAAGGTTTGCGCCATATTACGCCAAAGTCCAGTCCATCCGCCGGATCAACCGCGTCAGAATGGCGCCGGTCACGCCCCAGATGCGGTGGCCCTGCCACATGATCTCGATGAATTGCAGCTGCCGCCCGTCATGTTCCATCGTCCGTAGCGTCCGATTGGCCGGATCGAGCACATGGGCCAGCGGCACCTCGAACCAGGCGGCAACCTCGGTGGGGCAGGGGGTGATGGCGATATCGGCGGGCACCACCGCGATGACCGGGGTGATCTCATAGCCGGTGGAGGTGCGGTATATGTCGCTGGCGCCGATGATGGAAACCTGCGCCGGGTCGATCCCCAGTTCCTCATGCGCCTCGCGCAGGGCGGCGGCGATGACATCCTCGTCCGGATCGCGGCGCCCGCCGGGAAAAGCCACTTGCCCGGGATGCGAGCGCATGGTGTCGGGCCGGTGGATCAGCAGTAGCCCGGGCTCAGGCCGGTCGGTGATGGCCACCAGCACCGAGGCCGGTTTGAATGTGGTTACACCCTCGATGCGCGGATCTTCCCACACGCCGGGTGCGGGGTTGGCGTGGCCCTCGGCATAGAGGCGGGTGAGATGGGCGATGAGGTTCATGCGGGCAGGCTCATGCGGGCAGGTTCATGCTGGCATCAGCGGGAAGCGTTGGCCAAGGCTGGAGACGGCGATAGTCTCGCCGTCCGGCTTATGGGCCGTCGTCTTGTCGGCGGCCAGCGCGATTTCCACCAGTTGCCCCCAGGTGGAGCGGTTTATCCGTGCTTGCGTGCCATGGCGCACGGCGAGGTAGATGGCGGGCGATTCCACGCTGCCGCGCGCGATCAGCGGATGTTCCGGCCCGGCGATGACGAATTCATCGGTGTTGAGGCGGAAGATGAGGGCGTCGCCATCCTGCTTGACATCCACGGCCTGAAAGGCGGCATCCTCCACCGCGATCGACAGCTTTTCCGCCGGGGTGACGAGCCAGTGCTGCCCCTCGGCATCGGCGCGCAGCAGGGTGGAAAAGGCGCGCACCATGGCGGGGCGGGTGATCTCGCCCCCCTGATGAAACCAGCGGCCATCGGCGGCGATGCGCATTTCGGAATCGCCCAGTCTTTCGGGATGCCACAGTTCCACCGGCGGCAATTTGCGGGCATCGGCCAGCGCGGCGATGTCGGCAAGGCCGAGGGAGGCCAGATCTGGTGGCGGATCATAAGGCATGGGGCTTGCCCTGCCAGATCGCGGCCGCCGCGCCAAGGGGGCGTGCGCCGGGTAGGGTATCAATGCGGCAGGAAGTTCGGTCGCTTTGGCCCAGTCGGTTCAGTCCAGCGGTTTTAGCTGCCCCACGGCCCCAGCTCGCCCTCCACCGGCAGAACGGCGGGGTTGTCGCAACGCACCAGCAGGCGGTGCGGATCGAACGGGCCCGGCAGGCGCCAGCCCTTGGTATGGGTATTGGCTAAACCCCAGAAGCGTCCGTAATATTCCGCATCGCCGATCATTACCTGCGGCAGGGGTGCGCGCGGGTCCAGCGCGGCCAGCGCGGCCGTGACCAGCGCC
>CAIWFP010000206.1 GCA_903911985.1 uncultured Sphingomonadales bacterium | reverse complement strand
CCCATCGCGGATCTTGAGGAAAAAGCTGCGATAGGAGGCAGCGTGATCGTAGGGCAGCTTGCGGTAAAGCTCGACCATCTTTTCGAACCCGAGGCCACCGTGGCCGATTGCCTCGCGCAGGATGCCGCTGGCTGTCTTATGCGTGCCCGCCCAGTAGTCGAGATCTGTGCCGGCATGCCAATCGGTCGGTTCGAGCGTGCGTTCGTCCGCCCGGCGCAAATCGATAATCGCCGCCAGACCCAGATCGAGCATCCGGCGTTTATCCGCCTCGCTCAAATAGGCCATGGTCCCCGAACGAAAGAGCACATTCTCCCGGACCGAGGCTCCGGTCTGTGTGGGATAGCCGCCGAAGTCCCGCAGATTGAAACCCCGCTCAAGCGCGATAAGGCGCCGGTGGGCGGCGCCCCCCTTGTCCAAACTCATGTCTGCAATCCCTCTTGTCCAACCGTCCGGCTAACGCTCCAACGTTACATCTCGCCCTGTGCGCGAAGGATTTTTCCCGGGCAAGGCAAATGCGCAAAAAGGTGGCCAGCAGCGCCGTCACCACATTGGCCACCAGCACCACCCGATTTTTGAACTGCCGCACATCCAGCAAGGGCTCGGCCGCCCGGAGGCTGCGCCATAGCGAGAGGGCAAGCGCGCCCTGACTATGTCAGCCTGCAGGCCCATCCGATCACCAAATGCCAGACACCCGGCCACTCGCGAGAGTGACCGGGTGTCTGACGCCGAACGGGCCCGGCTTATTCTGCGGCGGCAAGCACCTCGAGATCTTTCTTTTCCGCCATGGTCGCCCAAGCGTCGCCGGCCGTGACGGGCCGGCTCGGATCGCCGATCACGCGGGCATCGTTGCCGGGCAACGAACGGGCCGCGGTATCGACGTGTTTGGCCAGTGCGCGCAGCGCCCCGACGTTGGCCTTGTCGCGGCCACCAACCTCGGCGATGGGATCAACACCGAAGAAGTCGAAGACGTTCTGGTGGGTGATCTTGTCGATCATCCGCTCATCGAGATTCTTGACGTTCTCCCATAGCTCCTCGGCCACCGTCGGCCAGGTGCAGTCCGAATGCGGATAATCGCATTCATAGGCGATGATGTCTTCGCCAATGGCCTTATAGCTTTCGCAGCCGAACTTGTCCTCGATGAAGCAGGACAGGAAATGTTCGCGGAACACTTCCGAAGGCAGCTTGCCACCCCATTCGCAGCGGATCCACGGGCCGTGATGCTTGTAGGTGAAGTCGGCGCGTTCGAGGAAGTAGGGAATCCAGCCGATGCCGCCTTCGGACAACGAGAACTTGAGGTTGGGATAGCGCAGCAGCGCCCGCAGGTGCAGCAGATCGGCGGCATCGGTCGAGATCGCCATCGGCAGCGCCGTGATCCAGGCCGAGATCGGCGATTGCTCCGAGGCATAGGGCGGAGCGATGCCGGTGCCGATGTGGCAGTTGAGCACGACATGCTCGTCGTTGCAGAATGCCCAGAACGGTTCCCAGATATCGTCGTGGATCGGCTTGATACCCGAGCGCAGCGACGGATTCGACGGGAAGGATATCGAACGGACGCCCTTCTTCACCAGACGCTTCAGTTCGCGCAGCGTGGCATCCATGTCCCACCGCGGCAGGATGGCGGTGGGGATATAGCGACCCTTGTAGGGCCCGCACCATTCATCGACGTGCCAGTCATTATAGGCGGAGATGACGCGCTCGGCGTTGGCCTTGTCCTTGGCCTGGAAAAACCAGCTGCCATCGAATTTCGCGAAGGTCGGGAAGCAGACCGAGGTGAGGATGCCACCGGCGTTCATGTCGTCGATGCGCAGCTTGGGATCCCAGGTGCCCTTGCGCATCTGGTCGATGTTGGCGGGCTCGGTGCCATATTCTTCCTTGGGGCGACCGACCACGGCGTTCAGGCCCACATTGTAGGTCTTGACGCCTTCATAGGCCCAGTCCCAGATACCATTGCCCTGATTGTCCATGACATACTGCGGGGCAAGCTTGCGGTGTTCGGCGCTCAGGTGCTGGTCGAACATGTTCGGCGGTTCGATGATGTGATCATCCACACTGGCGATTATGAGATCATTCACTTTCATGGCCAAAATCCTTTTCCCACATTGCCGCGCTGAGAGCCGTTGGCCGGAAACAGGCGTTTGCCGGATTCGGATAGAGACCCTTCGCTGAAGTCAGCCATACAAAGGTGGCGGTCTGTCATCTTTGACGCCGATCAATCTCCGAAATTTCCATGGCCGCTGGGCGAAGATGAAAGGTGCTGGCGCGAACGGACCGCAGGAACCAATAATCCTGGGCGACGATGATTTTGGCTTGCGGCATCTGCTGCAAGTGGTGCAACATTCATAACCAGGTGATACAAGTCCGAGCCCGGGCTGAGCCCTGCCGAAATTCCAAACGGGGAGGGCGCAAGGTGTTTTGTCACTCCGCCATGGCCCGATGCCACCGCGAAATGCAGCCTGATTTCGTTGCTGGCCAAAGGTGCCCAGCTGACTAGTTTCCAGCCCTCGCGCGGGCCAGATCCGTTACCACTTTCGCACCGCCAAGAGATTTCACCATGTATAAACTTCTCGACACGCTTTCCATCATCGAGGCTTCTTCCTTCGTCGCCTCACCCACAGCGGGCCTCTATTGCGCGCAGATGGGAGCGGAAGTGATCCGTGTCGACCAGATCGGAGGGGGGCCGGATTTTCACCGCTGGCCGGTAACCGCGGGGCGGGATTCGCTCTATTGGGAAAATCTGAACCGCGCGAAGAAATCGGTGGCGCTGGATCTGGGCAAGCCGGAAGGGCGGGAATTGCTGCAGCAACTGGTGCGCAGCACCGGGCAATTCATCACCAACTTTCCGGCCAGTGGTTTTCTGTCGCACGATGTCCTGTCGCAGGGGCGCGGCGATCTGGTAACCGTGCGCGTCATGGGCTGGGCCGATGGGGCACCCGCCCTCGACTATACGGTGAACAACGCCGTCGGCTATCCGATGATGACCGGCACCGGGCCGGATCCGGTCAATCACGTGCTCCCCGCCTGGGATCTGCTGACCGGGGCCTATGCCGCCTTTGCGCTGCTCGCGGCCATCCAGCGGCGCACCGCCACGGGCGAAGGGGGCGAGGTCCGCATTCCCCTGTCGGATGTGGCAATCGGCACCGCCGCCAATCTCGGCAGCATCGCCGAGGTGCTGTATAATGGCGCAAACCGGCCACGCCTTGGCAACACGGTCTATGGCCTGTTCGGGCGCGATTTCCTCACAGCGGACGGTGTGCGCACAATGATCGTGGTGGTCACCCACCGGCAATGGGCAAAGCTGGTCGCGGCGCTGGCACTGGGCGAGGCGGTGGCCGCCGTGGAGCGCGCGCGCGGCGTCAGTTTCGCCGAGGACGACGGCCTGCGCTTTGACCACCGCGACGCGCTGTTCCCCCTGTTCGAGACGGCCATTGCCGCCCGCCGCCATGACGAATTGGCCGCCACGCTGGATAGTGCCGGCATTGTCCATTCGGCCTACCGCACCATGCTCGACGCGGCGCGGGACCCCGCGCTTGTGACCAACAACCCGATCTTCGCCTGTGAAGGTGGCGCGGCGGCGAACCCGAGCGGCTTTGCCTATCCCGCCGCTGGCGCCTTCGCGACCATTCCCCAGCTGGACCGCGAGCCGCCCCGCCCCGCGCCGCGCAACGGGCAGCATAGCGAGGAGGTGCTGACAGCCAGACTGGGCCTCTCGTCAGGGGAGATTGCCCGGCTGATCGACGCCGGCATCGTGGGAGCCGTCTGATGGACACTGACACTCTCTCGCGGGCGCTTGCCGCCGCACAGGCCTTTCGCGCCGCCGCCCTTGCCGCCTTGCGGCACCGGCTGGAGGCCCGGACGATCGACGAAGAGCAGCGCGCCGCCCATGGCTTTGCTTGGGTGGCAACCAGCGTCGCCGCGCTGGAGGCGCTGCAGGAGTGGCGGATCAGCAACGGCGATGCAAACCCCATGGATGGCACCATCGCCCGGCTCGCCTTCGCCGAGACGATTGCCCAGCTCGTCGGCGGCCTGCCGATGGGGCAGAACGAGATCTTCCGCCCGGCCGACCTTGGCCTTGGCGCGGCGGCGGCAAAGTTGCGCGAGGCCTGCGCCGGGCTGAGCGATGGCGACCATGCCGCCGCCCGCGCCGAGGTGGCACAGGCACTGGTGCAGGGGCAATGGCCATCGGAAAGCTTCCACGATTCCAGCCTCGACGCGATCCGCGACCAGTTCCGCCGCTTTACCGAGGCGCAGATTCTGCCCCACGCCCACAAATGGCACCTGGCCAACGATCTTATCCCTGATGCCACCGTGCGGGCCATGGCGGACCTTGGCACCTTTGGCGTTTGCATCCCCGAGGCGTTCGGTGGCTTGGGCCTTGGCAAGCTGGTGATGTGTCTGGTCACCGAGGAATTGTCGCGCGGGTGGATCGGCGCGGGTTCCTTGGGTACGCGCTCGGAAATAGCCGGGGAGCTTATCGTGCTGGGCGGCACCGAAGCGCAAAAGGCGCACTGGCTGCCGCGCATCGCCAGCGGCGAGGTATTGCCCACCGCCGTCTTTACCGAACCCGATGTCGGCTCGGACCTTGGCAGCCTTGCCACCCGCGCTGTCCGCAATGCCCGGGGCGAATGGGTGATCACCGGCGCCAAGACCTGGATCACCCATGCCAGCCGCAGCGACCTGATGACGCTGCTCGCCCGCACCCTGCCAGACACCAGGGGCTATGCCGGGCTTTCCATGCTGCTGGTGCCCAAACCGCGCGGCACAGAAACCGCCCCCTTCCCCGCCGAAGGCATGGAGGGCAGCGAGATCCAGGTTCTGGGCTATCGCGGCATGCGCGAATATGCGCTGTCCTTCGACGGCATGCGGGCGCCCGCCGATGCCCTGCTGGGCGGCGAGGAGGGACAGGGCTTCAAGCAGCTGATGCGCACCTTCGAGGGCGCCCGCATCCAGACCGCCGCGCGCGCCGTTGGTGTCGCCCGCCGGGCGCTGGAACTGGGGCTGGACTATGCGCTGAACCGCAAGCAATTCGGCAAGGCCATCGTCCACTTCCCCCGCGTTGCCGACAAGCTGGCGATGAGCCTTGTCGACCTGGTTCTGGCCCGCGAGCTGACCTATGCCGCCGCCCGCGCCAAGGATTCCCACCGCCGCTGCGATATCGAGGCCGGCATGGCCAAGCTGCTGGCCGCCCGCACCGCCTGGAGCAATGCCGACGCCGCGCTGCAGATCCACGGCGGCAACGGCTATGCGCTGGAATTCGAGATCAGCCGGGTTTTATGCGACGCGCGCATCCTCAACATCTTCGAGGGCGCCGCCGAAATTCAGGCACAGGTTATCGCCAAGGGGCTGGCCTCGGGCCGAAACTAGGAGGCAATATAGGGGGCCTGCAACGTCATGTGGGGCTCGGACTATCCCCATGCCGAAGGAATCACCGTCAGCGATGCGGTCCGCGCAGATTTACCGGGCCTCAACGCGGCGCGGCTGTTCAAGCCTGATCCCGTGGTTGCGACCAGCGCAACAATCCAGATTCTGGCGACCGCCCCCGCGCCCAATCCGCCAGGCCCGTTTGCCCAGCATCCCGCGAAGGCGCCGCAACCTTGCGGCGGAGCGGGGCGGACGGCTGGGCCGAACCAACACCAATGATGCGCACCCACCATTGCCGGCGGCACCGGCCGGTCGATAAAAGATACCTAGTAATGGACTATTTTTCTCCGTTTTGATCCACGTCAACTATAATAGGTATTTCTTTAGGCATTTCACCCCCATGCCAGCGGCGCCGAATGAATCGGGCCGCGGCCTTTGGAGAAATGCCATGACCGAGCGAGTCCGTCCCTTCGTGTTCAGCTGCGATGCGCACATTGCCGAGCCTGCCGATCTGTT
>CAIWFP010000205.1 GCA_903911985.1 uncultured Sphingomonadales bacterium | reverse complement strand
TGACCAACCTCGAATATGCCCCGCTGGCCGAGGTGATGGGCAAGCTGCACTGGGCCTCGGAAGCCTTCAACTGCAACGCGCCCGACACCGGCAATATGGAACTGCTCCATCTCTTCGCCACGCCGGAGCAGCGCGAGCAATGGCTGGTGCCGCTGCTGGAGGGCAAGATCCGCTCGTGCTTTGCCATGACCGAACCCGATGTCGCCTCGTCCGACGCCACCAATATCCAGACCTCGATCCGCCGCGATGGCGACGAATATGTGCTCAATGGCCGCAAATGGTTCACCACCGGCCCGCTGCACCCCTTGTGCAAATTCGCCATCGTCATGGGCGTCACCGATGATGCCGCCGATGCCTCCCCCCATGCCCGCCATTCGATGGTGATCGTGCCGATGGACACGCCGGGCATGACCATCGTCCGCAATATCCCGATCCTCTCGCATGTCGCCATCGAGGGCCATTGCGAGGTATTGTTCCGCGATTGCCGGGTGCCCGTAACCAACATCCTCGGCCGCGAGGGCGAAGGTTTCGCGCTGGCGCAGGCGCGGCTGGGGCCTGGCCGCGTCCACCATTGCATGCGCACCATCGGCCAGTGCGAACTGGCGCTGGACCTGATGTGCGAACGCGCGATCGAGCGACGCGCCTTTGGCAAGTCGCTGTCGAACTACGCCAATATTCAGGACTGGATCGGCCAGTCGCGCGTCGATATCGACATGGCGCGCCTGCTGGTGCTGCGCGCCGCATCGGTGCTTGATTCCGCCGGCAACAAGGCGGCCAAGGTTGATGTCTCGGCGATCAAGATCGTCGCCGCGCAATTGCAAAGCCGGGTGCTCGACCGCGCCATTCAGGTCTTCGGCGCCATGGGGCTGACCAACGACACCCCGCTGGCCTTCTTCTTCACCTGGGGCCGCGCGCTGCACTTCATCGATGGCCCGGACGAGGTGCACCTGCGGCTGGTGGCAAAGAACGAACTGGCGCGGGTCGGACGCGAGACTGGCAAGAACAGCGCCTATTTCACCCTGCCAGAGCGGCTGTAACGGGCGCAAGGGGCCACCGGCCAACACGGCGGCATAGCTTCGACATCTGTGCTCCCGCCGCCGTGGGCAAGGGGGAAGCGCCGGTCTGGCTCATTACAGGCGCTGTCGAGGCCCTATTCGGTCACAGTCGCGCCCCGCCGGTTACCTCGATACATTGGCCGGTGATCCAGCCGGCCTCGTCGGAAAGCAGCAGCGAGACGGCGGAGGCGATGTCGGTTGGCTTGCCGGTGCGGCCAAGCGCGGTCTGTTTGACAATGGCGTCGACGACCGCGGGATTCTTCATCAACTCCGCGACAAGATCGGTCTCGATCAAGCCGGGCATGATGGCATTCACGGTTATGTTTTGCGGCCCCAGCAATTGCGCAAAGGACTGGGTCAGCGAATTGACCGCCAATTTGGATGCGCCATACGCCGCCCGGTCCATCATCTGCCCCCGCGCGGTCAGCGAGGAAATATTGATCACCCGACCGCCCGGGCGCATGCGCGGGAGAGCTTGCTGCGAGACAAAGAACAGCCCCTTCACATTGATCGAAAAGACCCGGTCAAATGCTTCCTCGTCGGTCTGGGCGATGGAGAGGCTGGCTCCGGCTCCGGCATTATTGACCAGAATGTCGATGTCCCGCCCGCCCGTCCGCGTGGCGAACGCCTTGTCCAGCACTTCGAACATGGCGGCGATTTCGGCGACCGAGCGAACATCGGCCTGAACCGTAAAGGCCTCGCCCCCATCCTCCTCGATCAGGCGCACGGTTTCGAGCGCGGCCTGCACGCTGGCGCCATAATGGACCGCCACCAATGCGCCTTCGCTGGCGATCTGCCGGGCAATGGCGCGGCCAATCCCGCGACCGGCGCCGGTGACAAGTGCTGTTTTACCCGAAAGCGAAGCTCTACGCATTGTCACGGGGCAGTCTCCCAAATTTTCGCGCGGACGAAGGATAAACGTGATCGGTGTTGCATATCACGGGAAAATCGCCCGGGATATTGATCGAGATTTATCCCGGGCGGCTGTGGTTTGGTGCAGCTTGCCGCGTGCGGGGTCAATGTCCTTTCTGGATCCGGGACCCGCCGTGCCACCCCTGAAGCCGACGCCACCCTCGCCGGCTGCAGAAATGTGGCAGTGTCGCGCGGTCTCACACCTGATCAACGGCACAATTTCAGGATGAGCCCGGCACAATAGCCCTCTCCCGGCCCCGACGTGCTCTATGCCATTCCATGCCGATGGCGGAGGCTTCTACGCCTTGAACTTCTTCCCGTTAGCCTTCTCGGCATCGTCGTTGAGGAAATCAGCGTCGATCTCCCCACCGGTTTCGCCTCGCCGGCGACAGGCCTGTCGATCGATACCCACCGCGTTTTGAAAATCCGCAGGGGCTGTCCTTACGCCGCTTCCATTTCGAACCGGATGGGGAGGTGCTTGAAGCCGGTCACAAAACGCGACTGCATCATTTCTGGCTGACCTGCCAATTCGACGGATTTGAGTGCGGGCAGGAGGTGTTCCAGCAGGATGCGCATTTCCTGACGCCCCAAATGCTGCCCAAGGCACATGTGGGCGCCATATCCGAAAGCGAGATGTTCGCTCTTGGGGCGATCAATGTTGAAGCTGAGCGGATCAGGGAAGCGGCTTTCATCCTGGTTGCCCGAAGCATGGCAGATCATCACCCAGTCGCCAGCCTTGAAGTGCCTGCCCTGAAACTCCATGTCGGTGGTTACCGAGCGCATGAAGTGCTTGGCGGGGCTGGACCAGCGCAGGGCTTCTTCCACCAGCGCGGGAATTAACGACAGATCAGCCTTCACGCGTTCAAGCAACCCCGGCACAGTTGCCAGCCCATACATAATGGCGCCTGTCGTGTTCGAGGTGGTATCGTGCCCGGCGGTTGCCACCGTGATGTAATACCCCATCGCATCCATATCCGAGATCCGTTGGCCATCGATTTCCGCATTGGCAATCACCGACGACAGATCATCGCGCGGATTCGCGCGGCGATCTGCGGAAACCTTCGAAAAATATCCGGAAAGTGCCTCGGTCGTCGCAGCGGTTGCCTTTGCCTGAAACGCCGGGTCATTGAGATCAAGGCCCTCGGGCATCGCGTCGGGATCCGCAGGGGCGAAGATTTGCTGCGTCAGCCGCAGCATGAACGGATAGTCCTCGGCAGGAATGCCCAGAATTTCCATAATGACTTCAAGCGGATAGTGGAGCGCCACATCCTAGGTGAAATCGCAAACCGGGGCAAGCCCGCGTAACCGTTCCACCGATCGGGCGGCAATCGCATGGATGCGTGGGTCAAGCAGCTTCAGATTCTTCGGCATGAACCAGCCTTGCGTAAGCAGGCGGTAACGCATGTGCTCGGGCTGATCCATCTGGACGATGGATCGCGCCATCATGTAGGATTTGCCCCCCGATATCGCGCGGATCATCGCCTCTGACTGCTGGTCCATGATCACAAGCGGGCGCTCCCCGGAATGGAAGCCCACATTGTCACGGCTGATTGTACGGATGTCATCGAAGCGGGTGACAACCCAAAAAGGATCATAGCCTTCGATCTCGACACGTCCGACCGGATCATTGGCCCGAAGCCAGGCGTGGGTCTCGGCAATCCGGCCATCGGCATAGGCCTTGGGGTCGATCAGGTTCTGAGCATGGGTATCGGGAATTGGAGAAGTCGCGCACACCAGCTTGCTCATCTGTCAGGTTCCTTAATTCACCGATCGTTGAATAACTGACTAACCTCCAGTGTCGCCCGCGTCAAGAGTGCTTCCGCCGAGCGCGCGATCGGCTTACAGTGCGCCAATGACGAATACAGCAGCGCCGCGCCGACGGGGCAGACCACCAAAAACGGCAGAATCGGGAAGCGAGCGCATCCTTTCAGCCGCACTTGAACTGTTTTCCGCGCATGGTTTCGAAGGCGTCAGCGTTCGCCAGATCACCGCGCAGGCGGGTGTGGACCCGGCGATGGTTTCGCATGGTTTCGGGTCGAAGCGGGAACTATGGCGGGCGGTTATTGACGACATTGCCGACAAGGTGCTGGCTGCGGCTCAGGACTTTCCCGAGTCGCTCTCCGGCCCCGGCCTGGATGTGGCACTCGACAGGCTTATCGATATCGTGTGCGATACGCCCTTTCTGGCGCAATTTGTAGTGATCGAGGCAATCCAGCGGACTGAGCGGGCAGAGTATGTCTACGAGCGACTGTCCCTGCCCATCCAACGGCATTTTGGGCGCATTGTCGAAGCGGCAAAGCGTGAAGGGCGGATCGGCAATGTTGATCCCGATTTTCTGGTGGTGACCTTCCTGGGGTCAATCGCGATAGCCGCTGCGGCACGCCACTTGATTCAGCGCTCCTTCCCGCTCGCCCGTGATCCGGGGGCCTTCAAGCGTGAACTCAAGCGTGCCGTTCGGACGCAAATCAGCATTTAGGTTTATCCGGGGATGAGTATTGGAGGCTATCCGTGTGGATGGTTTCTCCCGTCAAACCAGAGGCTTGATACCTGTTTCCCATGTACATGGCCCGGCTTGAGGCCGAATCTGCGGCAAAACAGCACCATCAAGCCCAAGGCGCTTTGCCTGTAGGCCTCTGATTTTCTTACTGAATGTGCTGAAAAGAAGTGGTGCCGCTTAGGTGATTCGAACACCTGACCCCATCATTACGAATGATGTGCTCTACCGACTGAGCTAAAGCGGCACGAACGGCGCCTCTAGCTTGGACGGCGCGGCTTTCCAACCCCGTTTTTCCCGGGGGGCGAAGTTTATCGGTGAGCGGGCCGTCTCGATCAGAAGGGCAGCCATTTCTGCCGCTTCGAGAACTTCATATAGCCGCCGTTCACCCCGAGCCGAAGGCCAACGCCCATCCGCACCGGAATCAGCACAATATCGCCACGGCGCAGATAGCTGACGTGAAAGCCGCCGACCAGATAGGCCTGCCCCTCGCCCGCGCCATAGCGGCGGTAGAGCTCCTCGACATCATAGAGGTTGTAGACCAGCACAAAGGCCTTGTCGGCATTGGCGCCCACATCAAAACCGATGGAGGGGCCGGTCCAGTAGACCGGGCGTGTCCCTTGTGTTTTGTGGAACAGCGTGCCCGAGCCATAGCGCAACCCGGCGACAAAGGCGCCGCCCGCCTCGCGACCGGTGATGTAGCCGATGGGCTCGCCCTGCTTGCGCAGAATATCGTGGATGACGCCCGCGAGGCCATGGGCGCCCTTGCCGAACACGCCCTCGGCCGCGCCGATCAGGTCGTCCTGATGATAGGTCGCGCTTCTGGGGGCCTGCTGCTGGGCGGGCTGGCCATAGGAGGCGTCGCGGGAGGCATAGTTGGAATAGCGCGGGTTGGCGGTGGGGTCGCCCGCGCCATCCTGTCCGGCGGGGGCGGGGGCCGCGCGGTTGAGGTCGCCATCGACCTGCTGGCCACGAGGCGATTGGGCGGGGTATTGATAGGCCGGATATTGTGAGGCCGGATATTGTGAGGCTGGCTGGGATGCCGCGGGAAAGCCGGTGAGCATGGTGGCCATTGCCGCCAGCGTCAGGGGCAGCCTGCCCGCGATAGCTCTTGCCCAAGCTCTTGCCGAAGCTCTTTTCAGAGCGATCATGCTGGTCTCCGTCGTTTGCGGCATGGCCAGGGGTTCAATCGATGTTGATCGAATCCACCCGGTTAAGCCCTGCCGGTCGAACCAGATCGACCGCCGTGCCAAAGGGTTGCCGTATCACACGAATCCATCCCCGCCGCCACCGCAACCCCGGGGCGACGAGGCGAGTCCGGCTTGCGGCAGGGCGAAAGGCCACCAGCGCGCGCAAGCGCAAATAAAGCCTGCACTGCCCCCTTGCCGCTGCGCCACCCCCTCGCTATAGCCCGCCTTCGTTGCTGCGCGCCGGAGACGTGGGTGAGTGGCTGAAACCAACGGTTTGCTAAACCGTCGTACGGATACATCTGTACCGAGAGTTCGAATCTCTCCGTCTCCGCCAAGCCTTTGATGATCGGCACTTTTTCCCACATGGGAATTTCCCCTTCTAACATTGAACTGCTCAGAACCGTTGGTGCTG
>CAIWFP010000204.1 GCA_903911985.1 uncultured Sphingomonadales bacterium | reverse complement strand
CCTGATGGGCGAGGATGTGCTGGTCGGCCATATGGCGATGATCCACGGATCCATTCTGGAGGACCGGGCCTTCGTCGGGCTGGGTGCCATCGTGATGGATGGCTGCCACATCGAAAGCGATGCCATGCTGGCCGCCGGGGCCCTGCTTTCGCCGGGCAAGCGCATCGCCAGCCGCCAGATGTGGATGGGCCGCCCCGCCACCTATGCCCGCGACCTCACCGATGCCGCTCTGGCCGACATGCACAGCGGCGTGGCGCATTACGTCGTCAACGGCCAGCGCCACCGCGCCGCGCTGGAGGATATGGCGGCAGATGTGGGGAGCGGTGGCTAAACCCCGTCCCGACTATCCCGCGCCGGAGGCCATCGCCGCTTTGGTGGATGCCGAAGGACGGCTCGCCGTGCGCGTAACCCCGGGCGCGCGGGTGGAAAGTCTTGAAATCGCCGATGGCCGCCTGCTCGCCAAGGTCCGCGTGAAGCCCGAGGACGGCAAGGCCACCGCCGCCGTGCAGGATCTTCTGGCCACCGCCCTCGGCATGGCACCCTCGCGCCTCAGCCTGCTGCGCGGCGCCACCTCCCGTGAAAAGCTGTTCCGGATTGGCGATTAGAGCGTTTTCACAATGAGCGAAAACGCGCCTGTCTTCAGTCGTCGCATTGTCCCAGCCGTTGACCGTTCACGGTCAACTTGAAAACGCGCCTGTCTTCCGTCGTCGCATTGTCCGGGCCGTTGACCGTTCACGGTCAACTTGAAAACGCTCTAGCGGGGGGCCTTCGCGCCGATCCCCCGCGCGGCGAGAGCCAGCACCCAAGCCCAGCCACAGGCGATCCAGTCCGCCTCCACGCCGAAATGGTGGAAGGCCACCGCGCCCGTAACCGCACCGCCCGCCAACCCCAGCCACAGCATCAAATGCGGCGCCCAGCTTCCCCCGCGCCGCCCCATCACCCTTGCGGCAATCGCCTGCCCGAGCCGAACCAGCGCCCCGGTCATATAGGTGACACCCACGGCAACCTCGCCATCGCGCTGGAATGTATTGTTGATCGCGCCCATCGCCGTCACCATCGCGGCCAGCGCCCAATTGGTCCAACCACCGCTTCCCGCCATGCCGGCCACCATCAGCAAGCAAGCCACCAGCCCCAACACCGCCGGCTTGCGCGCCTCTCCCGCCCGGGCCGCCACCAGCGCGCCGCCGACAACCCCCGCCACAAAGCCGCATATCAACAGCAGTGGCGCAATCGCCGCGCGCGGATCCTGCGCCAGATTCACCGCCAGCCTCGTGGTATTGCCCGACATGAACGAGACGAAATAGCCATGCGCCGACAGATAGCCGGTGGCATCGACGAAACCCGCAAGCCCCGCGAGGCACACCGCCAAAACTTGTCGTGATCGATCGAACCGGTTCATCCCGCCAGTCTAGCGCGGGCGGGCAGGCGGGGCGAGCGGTGAATCGCCCGGCTGGCCTGGTGGTCCCTAGCGTCCCATCCCGCGCGCCATCTGCTCCAGCACGGCGGTCATCGCGTCGCGCATCTGCGGGTCGTTGGGCACGGCATCGGCGATGGCGCGGGTCATGGCATCCACCCACTGCCCGGCCAGCTCATGCGTGATGTCGAAGGGCTTGTGCACGCTCATCATGCAGCGACCGGGATTGGCCTCGAACCAGTCGCGCGGGCCGCCAGACCAGCCGGCGAGAAACCCCGCGAGCGACTGGCGCATCGGGTTCAGATCCGGCGCATGCATGGCGCGCAAACCCGCATAGGCCGGGTCGCCCTCCATCAGGTCATAGAAGCGGTTGACGATGGCCGCGATAGCCGGATGACCGCCCAGCCGCTCGAAAGGCGTGGTGGCCGCAGGCTCGGCGTCCGCAACCTGCGGTTCCACGGTTTGACTGTCAGATGGCGTGGCCAAGAATCCGCTCCGAAAATACTACTGCGAGCATCACGACTAGCAGCGCCGAGGCCACAGCGTGTTGATTGCGATCAAAACAGCGCCCCCCTCACCGCCAATAACAGCCGGAGGGGGGGAGCCTGTTTACCGGCGAAGGCTCAATCGCCCGATTCGCCGCCCTTGTCCTGGCCGTCGCCCTCCGACCCCTCGGATTCGGCCTTGGCCTTCTTGCCCCGCTTTTTCACCACCTTGGGCGGTGCCGGGGTCAGCTCGAAGGCCAGCGCGTCTTCCTTCAGCGAGACATGCACCTCGCCGCCATGGGCCAGCTTGCCGAACAACAGTTCCTCGGCCAGCGGCTGCTTCACCTTGTCCTGAATGAGGCGGGCCATCGGACGGG
>CAIWFP010000203.1 GCA_903911985.1 uncultured Sphingomonadales bacterium | reverse complement strand
CTGCGCAAGGTGCCCGACAATGTTCCCAATCAGGGGTTGCTGGCGGCCTACATCGGCCATCCGCTGAGCCGCATTCCCGATCCTTTCGGCAAGTTCGAGAGCTTTGCCCACCACAATAACGCCATGCTGCGCGCTTTTCTCGACCAGTTCGGTTTCGAGTATGAGTTCGTCTCGGCCTCGGACCGTTATAATTCGGGCCAGTTCGACGAGGCCCTGCGCGGGGTGCTGCGCGGCTATGAGGCGATACAGGCGATCATGCTGCCCACCCTGCGCGAGGAGCGGCGCAAGACCTATTCGCCGGTGCTGCCCATCAGCCCCAAGACGGGGCAGGTGCTGCAGGTGCCGATTACCGTGGTGGACGCCGAGGCGGGGATCGTGCGTTTCCACGATTGCGGCGAGGATATCGAACATTGCATCTTTGGCGGGGCCGCCAAGCTGCAGTGGAAGGTGGACTGGGCCATGCGCTGGGTGGCGCTGGGCGTCGATTACGAGATGTATGGCAAGGATCTGACCGACAGCGGCACGCAAAGCGGCAAGATCGCCTCTGTGCTGGGCGGCAAACGCCCCGAGGGGCTGATCTACGAACTGTTTCTCGACGAGAATGGCGAGAAGATCTCCAAGTCCAAGGGCAATGGCCTGACCATCGACCAGTGGCTGACCTATGGCAGCGAGGAAAGCCTCGGCTTTTACCTGTTCCGCGAGCCCAAGAGCGCCAAGAGCCTGCATGTCGGCGTGGTGCCGCGCGCGGTGGATGAATATTGGCAGTTCCGCGAGAAGCTGCCGACGCAGCCGCTGGAGCAGCAATTGGGCAACCCGGTGTGGCATTTGCTGCGCGCCAATGGGCAGGCCAGGGGTGCCAATATTGGTGGGGGCGAGAGCCTGCCCGTCACTTATGGGCTGTTGCTCAATCTGGTGGGCGTGCTGGGGCCGCATGCCACCGCCAAGCAGGTGTGGAGCTATCTGGCCAATTATGTGGAGAATGCCGATCCCGCCGCGCATCCGGCGCTGGATGTGCTGGTGACAAGTGCTCTGGCCTATAATCGCGATTTTATCGCCCCCAGCCTGAAACGGCGCAAGCCCGAGGAAGGCGAGGCCAAGGCTTTGGCCGCGCTGGACGAGGAGCTGGCCGCAACCTCCGAGGGTGCGACGCCCGAGGAGCTGCAGAACATCGTCTACGAGATCGGCAAGGACCCGCACTTTGGCTTTGAGGCCCTGCGCGACTGGTTCAAGGCCCTGTATGAAACGCTGCTGGGCTCGTCTGCTGGCCCGCGCATGGGCAGCTTCATCGCGCTCTATGGCGTGGCCAACACCCGAAAGCTGATCGCCGAGGCGCTGGACGGCGAGTAGGCCAAAAAACGCCCGCCCGGAGCGATGGCTCTGGGCGGGCGGCGCTTTGTGACGGTGGTATCCGGTTTACCAGAAGAAGTCGTAGATCACATCGACCACTTGGCCCGAAGCGGTGTCCACCAGCATGGCGTCATCGTAATAGCGCACCCAGCGATAGGGGGCGCCCGCCGGTGGCAGGTGGTAATACCACGGATCATAGATGTAGTAGGAATCGCCCCAGAACGCGGCGTCGAGCACGAAGCCGATTGCCAGGCGGCTGTAGTAATAGTCGCGATAGGGCGGGTAATAACGGCCTACGTGGAACGAGTCGCGATGCCCTTCGCGCCATCCGCGCCAATCGTAGCGCTGGTCGTGGCGCCATTCGTGGCCCCATTGCTGGTAATTGCCGTGGGGGCCGGGGCGATATTGGCCTTGCCAGCCCTGCGGACGGCCATGATCGCCGGGGTTGCGGTTGCCCCAGTCGCGATTGTTGTGCGCACCCCAGTCCCCGTGGCGCCTGTCGCCGTCGCGCCTGTCGCCGTCCCTGTTGTCACCACCGTGGTTTCGCCAATCGGGGCCATTCTGGCCTTGCCCGTTTTGGCCCTGCCCGTTTTGTCCCTGATTACCCCAGCCATGCCCAGACTGGGCGGCGGGGTTGCCCTGCTGTGGCCCACCTTGCGGTTGACCATTGCCAGCGGGGTGGTTGCCCGGAACATTGCCGGGGCCGCCATGGGCATTGGGCTGCGAATTGGGAACCGGCGGGGCGACCGGGGCTGGGCCGTGGCCACCCCATCCACCCAGACCTCCCGGGTGGAAGCCGCCGGACTGTCCGGCGCCTTGCGGACCCGCGCCGCCCTGAAAGCCCGGTCCTGCGCCACGGGCTGGAGCCGGGGCCGGAGCTGGGGCTGGCGCCGGGGCATGGGCGGCAGCGGGCGCGGAACCCCCTCCACCATGGCCGCCGCCTGAGCCGCCGTGCTGATCCCACTGCCCGGATTGGGCCAGGGCCGGTGCGGCAAGGGCTACGGTCGCGATAGTCGCGGCCAAGGCCGCGAGCCGGGCAGATTTGCGCAAAGAAGTCTTGGCCATGGCCCGTCTCCTGATTGAGGGTCTCCAAATCGCGGCCGCCGGAACAGGGCGCCCGCTGGCGGCGGTGTCGAACGAATGAACCGCGTCGCACCATGTCTGCCCCAAGCCTTGCGGCCTGTCACGAAGCTGAATCAAATTTGGCCCGGGCGTTCATATTTCCGGGGCAGCCATCTGGCCCATACAGCTCGGGCCGGGGTTTTGGCCCCGGCCCGGATGGTTTGGCGTGTCGCCCTGTCGCTTCGGCGCCTCAGCGCGTGAGCTTCTTATAGGCCAGCGGTGTCGGCCGGTCGGCGGCATCGCCCAGACGGCGGCGCTTGTCTTCCTCATAGGCCTCGAAGTTGCCTTCGAACCATTCGACATGGCTGTTGCCCTCGAAGGCGAGGATGTGGGTGGCGAGGCGATCGAGGAAGAAGCGGTCGTGGCTGATGACCACGGCGCAACCGGCGAAGTTCTCGATCGCTTCTTCGAGCGCGCCCAGCGTTTCCAAGTCGAGGTCGTTGGTCGGCTCGTCGAGCAGCAGCACATTGCCGCCGGTCTTCAGCATCTTGGCGAGGTGGACGCGGTTGCGCTCACCGCCCGATAGCTTGCCGACGTTCTTCTGCTGGTCCTGGCCCTTGAAATTGAAGGCGCCCACGTAAGCGCGGGTGCTGGTGTCGAAGCCATTGACCTTCATATAGTCCAGCCCGTCGGAGATTTCCTCCCAGACATTCTTGGCAGGGTCGAGGTGATCGCGGCTCTGGTCGACATAGCCCAGGCGCACGGTGCTGCCGATGTCGACCTCGCCGGTGTCGGGCTGTTCCTGGCCGGTGATCAGCTTGAACAGGGTGGATTTACCCGCGCCGTTTGGCCCGATCACGCCGACGATGCCACCCGGGGGCAGCAGGAAGGAGAGATCCTCGAACAGGAGCTTGTCGCCATAGGCCTTGGAGATGCCCTTGGCTTCGATGACCTTGCCACCAAGACGCTCTGGCACCTGAATGACGATCTGTGCCTTGCCGGGGCCGCGCTGGTTTTGCGCCG
>CAIWFP010000202.1 GCA_903911985.1 uncultured Sphingomonadales bacterium | reverse complement strand
TGCGCTGGTCGACAAGGCCGAGGCGACGCTGGCGCGCAATGTGCGTGATCGCATCACCCGCAAGCGCCACGCCGGCGAGGCCGATGCCGCGGTGGACCCGTTGGCCGACCCCGATGTGCAGGATGCGGTGAGCCGCGCGACCTTTGAACTGCTGGTCGGCTTCCAGCTGGATGACGCGCAACTGGCCCATAACGCCACGCGTTAATGTGCGTTGACGGTCAGCGGCAAAGCCGCTGACCTCGCGCGGCACCGGGGATTGTTTGTTTAATGCGGCAAAGCCGGAGGGCTTTGCCGCATTAAACAAAGACTCGGGATGGCACAGCAAGCCCTCGGCGGATGCCGGGGGCGCACTAATCAAAGACTCGAGAGCGGGATGGCACAGCAAAGGCAAAGCTGGATAGCTTTCCCGCACTCAACAAAGAATCCCCGGGGGAGTGGCGAAACCTTCAAAGGTCACAGCAAGCCCTTGGCGGATGCCGGGAGCGCACCCGCAAAAACGAATCTCATCGGCGAACTGGCGCTCCGGGCCTAAAATGGCTAACCGCGCGGCTATGTCATACGATCAAACGCTTCACGCCGCCTTTGTCGGCCATATCAATGCCGCGCTCGACGCGCTGGAGACTGCCGGAACCCTGCCCGCCGGGCTGTCCCGTTCCGCCGTGGCGGTGGAGCCGCCGCGCGATCCCTCGCATGGCGATCTGGCGACCAATGCCGCGATGGTGCTGGCCAAGCCCGCAGGGAGCAACCCGCGTGCGCTGGCCGAGGCGCTGGTGGCGGAACTGGCCAAACTGCCGCTGGTGGAAAAGGCCAGCATCGCCGGGCCGGGCTTTATCAACCTGTCGCTGTCGCGCGCTGCATGGCTGGCCGAGCTGGCGGCCATCGCCACGCTGGGCGATGATTATGGCCGGTCGGCACTGGGCGGCGGCACCACGGTGAATGTGGAATATGTTTCCGCCAACCCCACGGGCCCCATGCACATGGGCCATTGCCGGGGCGCGGTGGTGGGCGACGCGCTGGCGACGCTGCTGGAATATGCCGGGCATAAGGTCATCCGCGAATATTACGTGAATGACGCCGGCGCGCAGGTGCAGGTGCTCGCCCGCTCGGTGCATATCCGGTATCGCGAGGCGCTTGGCGAGACGGTGGGCGAGATCCCCGAGGGGCTCTATCCGGGCGATTATCTGGTGCCGGTGGGCCAGGCGCTGGCCGGGGAATTTGGCGACAAATATGCCGCCGCTCCCGAATCTGAATGGCTCACCCTGTTCCGCACCCGTGCCGTGGCGGCGATGATGGTGATGATCCGGGAGGATCTGGCGCTGCTCGGCATCAGGCACGACGTGTTCTCCTCGGAGGCCGAGTTGCAGGCCAGCGGCAAGCCGGATGAGGCGGAAGGCTGGCTGCGCGCCCACGATCTGGTCTATGACGGCGAGCTGGAGGCCCCCAAGGGCAAGTTGCTGGATGATTGGGAGCCGGTGGAGCTGCCGCTATTCCGCTCCACCAAATTCGGCGACGATCAGGACCGGCCGATCAAGAAGAGTGACGGCAGCTGGACCTATTTCGGCGCGGATCTCGCCTATCATTTTCAGAAGGCGCAGAACGCCGACGCGCTGGTGGATATCTGGGGTGCGGACCATGCCGGTACGGTCAAGCGCATCAAGGCCGCCGTGGCCGCGCTGACTGGTGCCAAGGGGAAGGAAACGCCCTTCGAGGTGAAGCTGGTGCAGATGGTCGCCCTGCTGCGCAATGGCGAGCCGGTGAAGATGTCCAAGCGTTCTGGCAGCTTCGTGACGCTTGCCGATGTGGTGCAGGAGGTGGGCAAGGATGTGGTCCGCTTCACCATGCTCACCCGCAAGCCCGAGGCGCAGATGGACTTCGACTTCGCCAAGGTCGTCGAGGCCAGCAAGGACAACCCCGTGTTCTATGTGCAATATGCCCATGCGCGGATCCGCTCGACGCTGCGCAAGGGTGCCGCCGAGGGTTTTGCCCCGTCGGAGGCCGGTCTTGACCTGCTGGGCGAGGAGGAGCTGGCGCTGGTTCGCCACGCGGCGCAATTCCCCCGGCTGGTGGAAGCGGCGGCGGTGGCGCGCGAACCGCACCGCATCGCCTTTTTCCTCGGCGAGCTGGCCGGTGCTTTTCACGCCTATTGGAATGTTGGTAACGATCGGCCTGATAAACGCTTCATTGTGGCACAGGATGCCCGGCTTACCGGCGCAAGGCTTTTCCTCGCGCTCCAAATCGGGCAGATTGTGAAGAATGGCCTCGCCCTGCTTGGCGTGGAGGCCGTGGAGGAGATGTAGCCATGGGCGGCTGGGGCGATGAACACGATGGTGGCGGGCACGATGGTGGCGGGCACGATGTCGGCGGGCACGATGTCGGCGGGCACGATGTCGGCGGGCACGATGTCGGCGGGCAGGGTTTCACCAACCACGAATCCGGTGCGAGCCTGCACGGATGGGAGCAGGCTTTCGCGGGTTCCGCCGATTCCCACCTAAACCCGCCCCATCTCCCGGGAGAGCACGAGCGGCTCGACCTTAACGATGCCGACCACCTGCCATGGCTGGAAGGCGATGATGATGATTTTGTCGAGAAGGTCTCGATTGGCCGGGTGATCGCCGTGGCGCTGGCCGCCTTGCTGCTGGTGGGCGGCTTGGTGGGCGGCATCTGGTACGCCACCCATCGCCACGCGCTGAACGCGCCAGTGGCCGATGGCAGCACGGTAACCCCGCCCTCGGCGCAATATAAGGACGCGCCCACCAATCCCGGCGGCAAGACTTTTCAGGGCACGGGCGACACCAGCTATGTCGTTAGCCAGGGGCAGAACCGTCAGGCGCAACTGGCCGAAGGCGAGGGGAATGCCGCGTCGGGCAATGCTCCCGGTGCCGGTGATGGCGCGGCCAGGGGCAAGGGTGCCGGGACGGCGTCCAAGGCTTCTGCCGGCAAACCTGCCAGCGGTGATATGCCGGGCGCGGATGCGGCGCCCGCCGGCGGCGTGGTGCAGATTGGGGCCTTTTCCTCGAAGGATCTGGCCGAGGCCGGCTGGAGCCGTCTGGCGGGGCAGCATCCAACGCTGGCCCAGCAGCATCACCGCATCCTTCAGGGGCAGGCGGATATCGGCACGGTATTTCGCCTGCAAATCATCACCGGCGCGGGCGGGGGCAATGCCCTGTGCGAGCGGCTGAAGGCTGAGGGCCTGTCCTGTCAGGTGAAGCACTGAAGTCGGGGTAAGCGCAGGCCATCAGATTACGCCGCGCGCCAAAAATCGGATAAGGGTGCTGAATTTGCGCCCTTCACCGCCTTTTTGCGCGCCGCTTGCCGATTTTGCACAGGCCCCGCGCCCGGGGCCTTGCGCGGGGGCGGCAATCTTGCGACGAAGGCTGCATGACCCCGGCGATATTTGGCCTTTCCGGAACCTCGCTGACGGCGGCGGAGCGTGACTTTTTTCGCGATGCTGATCCTGCGGGCTACATATTGTTTGGCCGCAATGTCGAGAGCCGCGCTCAGTTGCGCGCCTTGACCGATGATTTGCGAGGCCTGCATGGGCGTGATCGCCTGCTCATCTCCATCGATCAGGAGGGTGGGCGCGTCGCGCGGATGAAGCCGCCGGTGTGGCCAGCCTATCCCGCCGGAGAGCCCTTTGCCAAATTGTGGCGTGTGGCGCCCGCCAGCGCCATAACCGCCGCCCGCGCCAATGCCGAGGCGCTGGGGCTGGATCTGGCGGAGGTGGGCATCAGCGTTGATTGCTGGCCCTGCGCCGATGTGCGCGTGGCGGGCGCCCATGACGTGATTGGCGACCGGGCGCTGGGCGATGAACCGCTGGGTGTCGCGGCCCTGTCCCGCGCGGTGCTGGAAGGGCTGGCCGCGGCCGGTGTGGCGGGGGTCATCAAGCATATGCCGGGGCATGGCCGCGCCGGTGCCGACAGCCACAAGGAGCTGCCCACGGTACACGCCGCCGAGGCCGAGCTGGAAGCTGACATTGCCGCCTTCGCCCGGGTTATGGAGGCCCCTACTGGCCGCCCGCTGATCGGCATGACCGGCCATATCCGTTTTCCCGCGTGGGACGACAGCCTGCCCGCGACCCTCTCGCCCTACATCATCGCCGAGATCATCCGCCGCCGCATCGGCTTCGACGGGCTGTTGCTCACCGACGATATCGACATGCAGGCCCTGTCCGGGACTATCCCCGAGCGGGCGGCGGGTTCTCTGGCGGCGGGTTGCGACATCGTGCTCAATTGCTGGGCGCGGATGGAGGATATGGTGGGGATCGCCAGGGCCTGTCCGGATATGTCGCCACAGGCGGCCATCCGGCTGCGGGCGGCGGTGGCCGACACCTCGGTGCCCGCCGCGCCCGATCCGGCCCGCCACGCGGAGCTGATCGCCCTGCGCGATGGCTTGCTGGCCCTGCTGCCTGCCGAAGGGGTGGGGGCGTGAGCGGGGATCTGCCCGATCCTGTGGCGTCGATGACCGAGGCGCCGGACCCGGACGCGCATGAATCCGGCGCTCCGGATTGGCAGGGCACCGCCGCCGCCACGCTCGATACCGCGCTTTATCTGGAGCTGGACGGCTGGGAAGGCCCGCTGGATCTGCTGCTCGATCTGGCCCGGCGGCAGAAGGTGGATCTGCGGCGCATTCCCATTCTCGATCTGGTCGATCAATATCTGCGCTATATCGAGC
>CAIWFP010000201.1 GCA_903911985.1 uncultured Sphingomonadales bacterium | reverse complement strand
TCAAGGACGGCACCCGTATCGACGGTCGCCGCGTCGATCAGGTTCGCCCGATCGAAAGCATCGTCGGCTTCCTGCCGCGCACCCATGGTTCGGCCCTGTTCACCCGTGGCGAAACGCAGGCGATCTGCACGACCACGCTGGGCACCAAGGACGCCGAGCAGATGATCGATGGTCTGGAAGGGCTCTCCTACCAGAGCTTCATGCTGCACTATAACTTCCCGCCCTATTCGGTGGGCGAGGTTGGCCGCTTTGGCGCCCCCAGCCGTCGCGACACCGGCCATGGCAAGCTGGCATGGCGCGCGCTGCGCGCGGTTCTGCCCGCCAAGGAAGACTTCCCCTATACCATCCGCGTCGTCTCCGACATCACCGAGTCCAACGGCTCGTCCTCGATGGCGACGGTGTGCGGTGGTTCGCTGTCGATGATGGATGCGGGCGTGCCGATCACGCGCCCCGTTTCCGGCATCGCCATGGGCCTCATCCTTGAAGGCGACGAGTTCACCGTGCTGTCCGACATTCTGGGTGATGAAGATCATCTGGGCGATATGGACTTCAAGGTGGCCGGCACCTCCGAGGGCATCACCACGATGCAGATGGACATCAAGGTCGCTGGCATCACCCGCGAGATCTTCTCGGCGGCGCTGAATCAGGCCAAGGCCGGTCGCGCCCACATCCTGGGCGAGATGACCAAGGCACTGGGCGAGGTTCGCTCGGAGCTGTCGGCCCATGCCCCGCGCATCGAGACGTTGCAGATCGACAAGTCGAAGATCCGCGACATCATCGGCACCGGCGGCAAGGTGATCCGCGAGATCGTCGCCACCACCGGCGCCAAGGTCGACATCGACGATGAAGGCCTGATCAAGATCTCGTCCTCCGACCTCAGCCAGATCGAGGCCGCGCGCCAGTGGATCCTCGGCAGTGTCGAGGAAGCTGAAGTCGGCAAGGTCTACAACGGCAAGGTCGTCAACATCGTCGACTTCGGCGCCTTTGTGAACTTCATGGGCGGCAAGGACGGTCTCGTCCACGTTTCCGAAATGCGCAACGAGCGGGTGGAAAAGCCCGGCGATGTCGTGAAGGAAGGCCAGGAGGTTAAGGTCAAGGTTCTCGAGATCGATCCGCGCGGCAAGGTTCGCCTGTCGATGCGCGTCGTTGATCAGGAAACCGGCGCCGAGCTGGAAGATACCCGCCCGGCGCGCGAACCCCGCGAACCCAGAAGCGATCGGGGCGGCGATCGTCCGGATCGTGGTGATCGCGGCGACCGTCGTGGCCCGCGCAGCGGCGACCGTGGTGGCCGTGGCGGGGATCGCGGCCCCCGTGGCGAAGGCCGTGGTGACCGGGAACCGGCTGGCAACCCCGACCATCTGCCGGCCTTCCTGAAGGACGACTGATCGGGAAGCCTGCAAGGGCTGAGATAAATCAGGGGCTCGCCGATGTGGCGGGCCCCTTTTTTGTGGGTGGGTCAGGCTGGTTTCTTCGGGAGCGTTGCGCAATCATGCGCGCGTGCCGATCGCTGCGGGCGCAGGGGCGGTGGCTTCGCTGATGGCTGAAGCCCCGGCCACGCTTACCCGGTTCGCGCGGTGGGCTTTGCCAGCGGTCAGGCCAGCGGCACCCATGCCCACGCGCAAGTCCTGCCGTGCGAAAATCATCCCGTCGGATTCCGCCCGGGCTGCCAGAACGCCACGGCCTGGCGGTTTGCGGGCACGGCACTGTGCAGCGGTCGCGCCGATAGCCCCGCTATGGCCGGAAGGATTGGAGCAGATTGGCCGAATCTGGCGTCACGAGACGCGAATGGATCAGATCTGCCCCGCAAAATTCATGCGGGAGAGACTTCTCCGATGCGCCTTGTGCGACCAGCGGGCTATCCGCGCTCAGCGGCGCCCGGCGCCAAACGGCAACGGCGGGGGAGGGCGGCGGTGGCCACGCGGCAATTGCGCCTGATAGGCCCGGCCACAATGTTCCACGCAATAGGGAAAGCCCGGGTTTACCTTTTCCCCACAGAAGTGGAAGTCCGCCTCGCCGGGGTGGCCCATCGGCCAGCGGCAGACGCGTTCGGACAGATCGAGCAGGCTGGTCTTGTCGGCCATCTCGGGGCTGGGCTTGGCTGGCACGAGGCGACGGGGTGGCGCGGGCGGGATGGGGGCCTGCTGGTCGCCCGGGCCCTGACGCAGGAAGCCGCCGGGGCCAACCGAGACGATGCGCGGCGAGGTGGGTACGTGCGGCGGTGCTTCCACGCCGGGCTGGGCCACGGCAGCGGCCACCTCCACCGGCGCCGACGGGGCGGCGCGCGAGGGCATGGGGGCGGCGGCAGGACGCGGCGCGGCGGCTTGAGTAACCGGTGGTGCCACCTTTGCTGCCGGCGGCGGCGCGCTG
>CAIWFP010000200.1 GCA_903911985.1 uncultured Sphingomonadales bacterium | reverse complement strand
CGAGGGTGTTACACCCTCGCGCTCCCATTACCTGTCGGCGTTGGCGCCTATTTGGCGGTGTGGCGCCTAGCCGCGAAGCGGTTTTATTGCCCGCGGCGCGGCGACCTTGCGCTAACACTGATTTGGCGCGCCACGCCGACAAGGCCTGGGAGCGCGAGGGGGTAACCCCCTCGCATCTATCCCTTAAACCCTACGCCTCCAAACAAGGCATCTGCTGGCTGGCGCAATGGAACGAGCCGCCCCCTGCCAGCACGGCATCGGCCATCAGCCCCACCACCTCGCGATCCGGAAACAGTTCCGCGATGGCCGCCACGCCCTCGGCGTCAAACGGCGAGCCATAGATGGGCACCACCACGAGGCGAGAGGTAACCGCAAAATTCATATAGCTGGCCGGTTCCACGCGCCCGTCCCGCTCGATGCGCCCGGGCGAGGGCACCTCGCGCACCACCACCCCCGCCGCCTCGGCACGGGCCCTGGCATCGGCATAGATCGCGGCATTGGGGTCATCCACCCCGGTCGCGCGGGGGACGGCCAGCGTGTTTGGCGCGACGAATCGGGCGAGATTGTCGACATGGCCGTCGGTGTGGTCGTTGATGAGGCCATCGCCCAGCCACAGCACGCGGGAAAGCCCGAGATCGGCGGCGAGGCGCCCCTCGATCTCGGCACGCGCCGAATCCAGCCCGCGCGGCGCTTGAGCGTTGCTGGCGGCGTGTGCATCAGCGCCGACGACGCCCGCCAGGAAATTTGGGTTGCGGTTGGGGTTGAGCAGGCATTGCTCTGTGGTGGCGACCAGCCCGGTGCCGTCCACATCCAGCGCGCCGCCTTCCAGCACCCAAGGCGCGGTGAGCACGGACAGCCCCGCGCTGGCGGCCAGCTCGGCGCCGATGCTCTCATCGCCCGGCATCAGATATTTGCCGCCCCAGCCATTGTGGCCAAAGCGGCGGGCAACACGCCCACCCGCGCCATCCAGCATCACCAGCGGGCCGGTATCGCGCAGCCAGATGTCGCCATAGCGCCGCACCTCCAGCGTCACCCTGGCGCTGCACAGGGCGCGGGCGCGGGCGGCGTTGGCCTCGTCGCGCACGATCAGGCGCACCTCCTGCCCGCTCTCCGCCACGGCGCTGGCGAAGGCGGCAATCTGCACTTGCGCGGCCTCCAGAAAGCCGGGCCACTCCTCGGCCTCATGGGGAAAGCCGATCCACAGCCAGTCCTGTGGGTGCCATTCGGGCGGAAAGAAAAAGGGCGCGTCGCTCATGGCTGGCGCCATAGCGGGGTTGGGCGCGGGCTGAAAGGGAAAGGGGAGGAAGGCGATAGTCTTGGGGCCACAGGCCCCAAACCCCATTACCGTTTTGCCCGGCGCGATCCATCGGGCGCGGCGCCCCGCCGCGCAGCGACAATGACAGGGAAGGGGTTGCCAAGGGCGAGCCCCTGCAAACTAATCCCTTATTGCCCAGCTTGCCCCCCACCCCAATTGCCGCCAAGGAACCAGGCACACCCAGCGGAGATTCGCCCCATGCCCACCCTTCCCGCCACTGGCGATGCCCTGCCCGATATCGCCATGACCGCGCTGGATGGCAGCCCGGTGCGCCCCACCGACTTTGCCGGCAAAAAGCTGGTGCTGTTCTTCTATCCCAAGGACGACACCCCCGGCTGCACCACCGAGAACAAGGATTTTACCGCGCTGGCCGCCGAATTCGAACAGGCGGGCGTGGCCCTGCTCGGCATCAGCAAGGACAGCTTGGAAAAACACGCAAAGTTCATCGCCAAGCACGCGCTCACCGTGCCGCTGGCCAGCGATGCCGCCGGGAATGGCCTGTCGGACGCTCTGGGCATCTGGTGCGAGAAGGTGAATTATGGCCGCAGCTATATGGGCATGGTGCGCACCACATTGCTGGTGGGCGCCGATGGCCGCATCGCCCGGGTGTGGAGCAAGGTGAAGGTGAAGGGGCATGCGGACGAGGTGCTGGCCGCCGCCCGCGCCCTTTGATGCCGGATAACGGGATGCCGGATAGCTGGCCCAGCGTTGCGGCGGCGATCCGCGCGGCGCTGCTTACCGGCGATCCGCGCGCCAAGCTGATGGCGACCCGCACCCTCGCCCGCGACTGGCGCGCCGGGCGTCTGGCCTTTGCCTTTGATGCAGCCATGCCCGATGTGCCCGCGCGGCCACCCACCCCCGAACTGCTGCCGCCAAACCGCATGCCCAAGCGCGGCCGGGGCCAGTCGGAGCGGGCGCGAATCGCCCTGATCCATGCGCTGGCGCATATCGAATTCGTCGCCATTGATCTGGCGCTGGATATGGCCGGGCGTTTCGGCGGCGAAATGGGCGAGGAATTCGTCAGCGATTTTCTCGCCGTCGCGGCCGACGAGGCGATGCATTTCGCCCTGCTCGACCGCCTGCTGCGCGCCGCTGGCAGCCATTACGGCGCCCTGCCCGCCCATGATGGACTGTGGCAGGCCGCCAGCGAAACCCGCCACGATGTCGCTGCGCGGCTGGCGATTGTGCCGATGGTGCTGGAGGCGCGCGGGCTGGATGTAACACCGGCGGCCATCATACGGGCGCGGGCCGCCGGCGACGAGACCACCGCGCGCATCCTCACCCGCATTTTCGCCGATGAGATCGTGCATGTCCGATTCGGCACAAAACACTTCGCCGCAGTCTGCGCCAGCCGGGGCGAGATCCCGGAAAACCATTGGAAAACCTTGGTTGCGCGCCACTTTCGCGGGGGGATTAAGCCACCGTTCAACGACTCGGCGCGCGAGTCAGCCGGTTTGTCGCTCAACTACTATGGCGCGCTTGCCTAATCCTTTCCGGCCCCGCTAGGCATCATCCCGTAGAGAAGGCGGGGGGGAATTCCGTCCATCTCCATCGAATTCCAATGGCCGGGCACACGCCTGGCCAGACGAAGAAAAGGTGATTTTTGGTGGTAGCGATTTGCCGTTTCTCTGGATTGACCGCTCTGGCCGGGGCACTTGCCCTTGGCGCCGCGCTCATCGCTTCTCCTTCCTTTGCCAACAGCGCCGCCAACGCCGACATCGCCGCGCCCTTGCGCGCGCAGGCCGCCGGTTCGATTAGCCAGCAGACCAGCGGCGACGCGCAGTTCCACCAGCTCTTCGTCTCGCTGCAGGGTAGCGACAAGGTCGCGGGCTTCGCCGCCGCCGGTGGCACCCCCGCCCCGCAAAACGTTTCCATCCCCTCGATGATGCCGGTTGAAGGCACGCATCTTTCCAGCGAGTTCGGCATGCGCTGGCATCCGGTGCTGGGTGGCCGCCGCGCGCACAAGGGCGTTGATCTTGCCGGCCCCGTGGGCACCCCCGTTCATGCCACCGCCGATGGCGTTGTTGGCCGGGCGGACTGGTTTTCGGGCTATGGCCTGTATATTCAGCTGGAACATGGCGGCGCGCTTGAAACCCGTTATGGCCACATGTCGCGCCTGAATGTCGAAGCCGGGCAACTGGTCCACAAGGGCGATGTCATCGGCTACATCGGCAGCACCGGCCGTACCACTGGCCCCCACCTGCATTATGAAGTGCGCGTCGCAGGCTTCGCTGTGAACCCCATTCCCTATATGTCAGGTGACGGTTCCGCTCTCCCGGCCGATCTGGCCGCCGCGGCTGCCGCCATTCCGGCTGGCCCGGCCGAGGCCGATACCGGCGACGAGTAAGAGTTTTACGCAAAACGTCTGACACGGGCCGAAGCCCGGCGGCGAGTTCATCCCGGAGAGGATGCGGAAAAGGCGGCCCCTGAAGCCGCCTTTTCTAGTTTTCGCAGGGATCGCCCGTTCCGCGTAACAAGGCTGCATAAACTGGGCCCGGCACAAATTGACGCAGGACAAGGCCCGATGATGGGCGACCGCTAATGTCTGCCGCGACGTCGCGGCAAGCGCCGTCATCTTGGCGAGAGGGTCCGTTTGCCACCCGACAAAAACAAGCCTTTGTGATTCGGCAACCTGCCTGCTAACCGAATTTCCAAGCATTTCGGGGGTTCCACCGGGCGATGGCCGGTCAACCCGCAAGTGTTTTGCGAAAATTTTACGAAATGGACGAGGGTGATGAAAGCAGACGTAGTTATCGTGGGTGCGGGCCATGGCGGGGCGCAATGCGCCATCGCCCTGCGGCAGAACGGCTTTACCGGCAGCATCGCCATGATCGGCCGCGAAAACGAACCGCCCTATGAGCGCCCCCCGCTTTCCAAGGAATATTTCGCCCGCGAAAAAACCTTCGATCGCCTCTATATCCGCCCGCCCGCCTTCTGGGGCGAAAAGGATGTGCGACTGGTGCTGGGCACCGAAGTGACGGGGGTTGACCCCGCCGCCCACAGCCTCACCCTCTCGGACGGCAGCAGCCTTACCTATGGCCAGCTGGTGTGGGCCGCCGGTGGCGATCCCCGCAAGCTCACCTGCCCGGGCGCTGATCTGGCGGGCGTCCACGCCGTGCGCACCCGTGAGGATTGCGACCGCCTGATGGGCGAGATCGATGGCGGGGTGAAAAACATCACCGTCATCGGCGGCGGCTATATCGGGCTGGAGGCGGCCGCCGTGCTGACCAAGCTGGGCCGCAAGGTCACGCTGCTGGAGGCTCTGCCCCGGGTGCTGGCCCGCGTGGCCGGGCCTGAACTCTCCGCCTTTTACGAAGCCGAACACCGCGCCCATGGCGTGGATCTGCGCACCGGCGTTGGTGTCGAGGCGCTAGTGGGAGAGGGCCGCGTCACCGGCGTTCGCCTTGCCGATGGCACCACCATCCCGGCCGATGCGGTAATCGTCGGCATTGGCATCGTGCCCGCCGTCGGCCCGCTGCTGGCCGCTGGCGCGCAAGGCCCCGCTGGCATCCTCGTGGATGACCACTGCCGCACCAGCCTGCCCGATGTCTTCGCCATCGGCGATTGCGTCGCCTTCGCTTGCGATTACGCCGACGGCGCGGTGATGCGGGTTGAATCCGTGCAGAACGCCAATGATCAGGCCACCTGCGTCGCCAAGGCCATCTGCGGCGCGCCCGTCGCCTATCACGCCTTTCCGTGGTTCTGGTCGAACCAGTATGACCTCAAGCTGCAAACCGCCGGGCTTTCGGTGGGCTATGACGCCACCGTGCTGCGCGGCGATCCGGCCAACCGCAGCTTCTCGATCATCTATCTGAAGGCGGGCCGCGTCATCGCGCTCGATTGCATCAATTCCGCCAAGGACTATGTGCAGGGCCGCAAGCTCGTCGAAGCCCGGCTGAGCCCGGATGTGGCGAAGCTGGCCGATGTCGAGGTTCCGCTGAAGGATCTGATTCCGGCGGCCTGATAGGGTTTTAAGGTGTTTAAGGTGCGAGGGACTCGTCCCTCGCGCTCCCAAAACTGTCAGCGTAGGGCCCCAGATCGCCCGGGGCGCCAGTTCGCCGCGCCGCAGGCTGTCATGGCCGCTTCGCGGCGGAGCGCGGGGGGGTAACCCCCTCGCACCTTCACCCTTCCAGCCTCTGCAAAGCCCAAGCCGCCGCTTCCGCCACCGCCGCATCCTCATCCCCCAGCAAGGCCCGCACCGCCCCCGCCAGCGCGCCATCTCCGCTGTTGCCCGCCGCATAGAGGCAATTGCGCACAAACCGGTCGCGCCCGATGCGCTTGATCGGCGAGCCGGAGAACAGGCGGCGAAAGGCCGCATCGTCCAGCGTCAGCAGATCCGCCAAACGCGGCGCGGCCAGCTCGGCGCGGGGCAGGAATGCGCGGCAGCTATGGGCCGTATCCGCGAATTTGTTCCACGGGCACACGGCAAGGCAATCGTCGCAGCCGTAGATGCGGTTGCCCAGCGCCTCTCGGAATTCCTCCGGGATAGGCCCCTTGTGCTCGATGGTGAGATAGGAAATGCAGCGCCGCGCATCCAGCTGGAACGGCGCGGGGAAGGCATTGGTGGGGCAGGCGCGCTGGCAGGCATCGCAACTGCCGCAGCTTTCGCGGCCGGGCTCATCGGGCGGTAGCGCCAGCGTGGTGTAGATCATGCCGAGGAACAGCCAGCTGCCGTGGCTCCGCGAGACGAGATTGGTGTGCTTTCCCTGCCAGCCAAGCCCGGCGCTTTGCCCCAGCGGCTTTTCCATCACCGGGGCGGTATCGACGAAGACCTTCACCCCGATGTCGCCAAACCCGCGCCTTGCCGCCTCGGCCACCAGCCAGCGGGCGAGTGCCTTCAGCGCCTTTTTCACCGTATCGTGGTAATCGGCGCCTTGGGCATAGGTGGAGATGCGGGCGCGATCGGGGCGGATGGCTAGAGCCAGAGGGTCGCCAGCGGGGGCATAGCTCATGCCGAGGGCGATAACGGCCCTGGCCTCGCCCCACAGCGATTGCGGCCCCTGGCGGTGGTCGGCCCGCGCCGCCATCCACTCCATTTCGCCATGGTGGCCAGCGGCCAGCCACTGGCCGAGACGCTCGGCAGCGAGCGCATTGTCCGCCGCCGGCGCCACCCCGCAGGCGGCAAAGCCCAGCCGCGCCGCTTCCTCGCCCAGAGCCCGGCGCAGATCGGCGAGGCTGTCGGCATCGGGCGACGGGGTGAGAGAAACGGAGGCCATGCGCCACCCTAGCGTGCCTGCGCCAGAAAGCCGAGAGGGCGCGATGGCCGGTTGACCGCGCCGAGGCGCCCCCGCATGACGCATGGCGATGAGCCCGCAGCAAACCCCGGCCGATTTGCCTCCCGCCCCCAGCGCGCCGCGCCGCCTGTGGCTGGCCGCCATCGCCCCGGCGCTGTTTGCCTGCCTGTGCTTCGCGCTGGGGCGCACGGTGCACAAGCCGATCACCAGTGATTATCTGCGCCTGCAGGACATGTGGCTGCTGCCGGTGCAACTGGGGCTGGCCGGGCTTACGCTTGCCGTGCTGCCCCTTGCGGCGTTTATTATGCCGGGGTGGCGGCGCGCCCGGCCATTCACCCTGTCGGGCCAGAGCGTGGCGGTGCTGGCGCTGATAATGGTGGCGGTGACTTACGCCGGGCACCGCTGGCTGCTGCTCGGCTAT
>CAIWFP010000199.1 GCA_903911985.1 uncultured Sphingomonadales bacterium | reverse complement strand
TCGTCGGCGTTAGCGCCTTGGGTTCAGCCCTTTCGCAACCCCTCGGCGCCGCAGGCTTTATCCAAGCATTGTGCAAAAAGTGGGCCCGGAACTTGTGCCGGAAACGATGCGTCCAACATATAAAGCCGCTTCGCGGCAAGGCGCCATTCCCGCAGGACAAGCGCCACGCAAAAAGGGAAAGGGAGCGCGAGGGACGAGTCCCTCGCATCTTGCCCATCGCTTCTTCTCGTCTTCCCTGCCTTCAAACCGGCTGCGCAATTAACGCCAGCCCCCCGCCCGAAACCCCATCGCCCGCGAACCCCACGCTCTCCAGCGCCCCGGCCAAAGCGCAGCCCCCGGGCGCCACCAAATCACCGCCCACGCGCACAGCGCCGCGCAAGGGCACCACCAGCAGCGGCCCGCCGGCATAGCGCGCGGCCACCTCGGGCAAAGCCGCCCCCGCCACCCGGTCGAGCCGAAACAGCGGCCCATCCACCAGTGTCACAGGCCCCGCATCGGGCACCCGCCGATGCCAGCGCGCCAGATCATAGGTCTCGCCCTTCGCCACAGCGATGCTCTCGTCCAGATGCAGCTGGCGGGGCTGGCCATTCTCCAGCCGGCCATAGTCGAACAGGCGATAGGTAATGTCGCTGTTCTGCTGAATCTCGATCACGGAAACGCCAGCACCAATGGCATGCACCGTATTGGCCGGGATGTAGAAGAAGTCGCCCGGCGCCACCGCGTGCCACGTCATCAGGCTTTCGATGGAACCATCCAGCGCCGCCGCCCGCATCGCTTGCGGCGAAAGCGGCGCGTCAAAGCCAATGCCGAGGCAAGCCCCCGGCTCGGCGGCAACCACCAGCCAGCACTCTTCCTTGCCCTGCCTGCCGAGGCCAGCGTCCTGCGTCTGCGCGTCGCAAGGATGCACCTGCACCGACAGCTTCTCGCTGGCAAAAATATACTTCACCAACAGCTCCGGCAGGGCGGCGGGCGGCTCGAACCAGATCTCGCCAATCCGCAAGCCGCCCGGCGCCACGAAAGGCGGCGGCAAAAGCTGACAGCCCCAGACCTTCTCCACCATCCGCACCGGCAGAGCCGTGGAACCGCCCGCCGCCAAATTACCCGCCATATTACTGGTTCACCGCGCCGGTCAGCTTGCCGACCTTCTGCACGCCCTCGGCGGATGTCACCATCACCTCGTCGCCATCCACCACCACGATCACATCGCGCAAACCGATCACCGAAACGCGCAAGCCATCGCTCTCGACCATCACATTTTGGCAATCGACCAGCTCGGCCCTGCCCGCCCCGGCGCCCGCCAGCGTATTGCCATTGGCATCCTGCGGCCTTGCGGCATGCAGCGCCTGCCAGTTGCCGATATCGCTCCACCCCATGCTCGCGCGCACCACGGCGGCGCGGCTGGTCTTTTCCATCACGGCATAGTCCACGGAATCGCTGGGAATGGCCTTGAACGCCGCCGCATCGGGATGGATCCTGCGCCCCTCGGCCTTCGCCCCGGCCATCGCCGCCCGCGCGCTTGCGGCAATATCCGGCCGATGCGCCTCCAGCTCACCGAGAAAATCCCCGACGCGAAAGGCAAAGATCCCGCCGTTCCAGCTATAGGTCCCCTCGGCGAGGAACTGCATCGCCCGTTCCAGATCCGGCTTCTCGACAAACCGCGCCACGCGATAGCCATCCTCGCCAATAGCCTCGCCCGCCTTCACATAGCCAAAGCCGGTCTCGGGCGCCGTCGCGGCAATGCCAAAGGCCACCAGCCAGCCCTCATTCGCCAACCGTCCCGCCGCCCGCGCCGCCGCCACAAAGCTCGCGCCATCGGCAATGTAATGGTCACTCGGGCACACCAGCATCACCGCTTCATCGGGCAGGCTCAGCGCCGCCGCCGCAATCGCCGCCGCCGTGTTGCGCGCGGCGGGCTCGACGATAATCCGCGCCTCGGGGTTATCGCCCAGCTGCGCCTCGACATGGTCCAGATGCGCCGCCCCGGTCACCACCATCGGCGCGCCAAAAATCGCCGGGTCGGATGCCCGCGCCACCGTCGCCTCGAACAGCGTGCTGTCCCCCACCAGCGGCAGAAAGGGCTTGGGGGCCACCGCCCGGCTGCGCGGCCACAAACGCGTGCCGCTGCCGCCACACAAAACCACTGGAAAAATCTTGCTCATCTTGCCCCAACACCTCGGTTCACGGTTCCACGCGTCTGGCCATTCCGGCCCGACCGGCCACCCTTTCGAGCTGGTCCGGAAGCCTTACACGTCCTGTCCCGTAACATCAGGGTATTGCAGCAAGGTTTATCGCGCAAAAACTTTATGCGCCGCCGCACCATCGCGCCAACCGCGCAAAACTAGCGATACATATCCACGGTCATGCGCCCTCTCGGGTCCATGCCATAACGGTTGCGCCCCACCGATCCGTCAAGGCACAGGAACACGAGCAGCAGCATCCAGCCGAACATCGGCACAAACCACAAGACCAGCCAGAACGCCGAGCGGTCGGCATCATGCAACCGCCGCACCGTCACCGCCAGCGCCGGCACAAGGCTGACAATCGCGAACAGATTGCCCAGCCAGGTTCCGGTCGACCCCTGCGGCAGCCAGATGGAGAAGGAATAGCCAAAGGGCCATGTCACCGTGGTCGGCCGGCCAAAGCTGGACAGGATCACCGCCACCACCAGCCAGTACAGCAGCACAAAGCCCCAGAACTCCCGCCGCCGCGACCGCCCGGACAGTTCCGCATAGCGCCGATAGGGCAAGGTCATCCAACCGATCAGGCCCATCACCACATTCCTCACCCGGCAAGCGGCGAAAGGGGCCACCCGCAGCGGCGCATACCCACCACAATCTCGCCCCCAACGCAAGCCGTCCGCCGCACAGCCGCGAACACCCCCGTGACGCGCCCGCCACCCCATGCTAGTCGTGCTGGCAGGCACCCCGCGCGAGGTCGGCCAAAACACGAAAGGGACGGGAGAAATCACCATGCGCAGCCAATCCCTGTCCACCATGCTGCGCCGCTCGGCCCTGCGCCACGGCGCCAAGCCCGCCATCATCTGCGGCGCCACCCGCTGGAGCTACGCCGAACTCGACACACTGGCCGACACCCTCGCCAACGGCCTTACCGCGCCAAAGACCCACGCCCCCAGCCCCCACGGAGCCGCCCCCCACGCCCTCAGCCCCCACGGCGCCGCCATCACCAAGGGCGACCGCATCGCCATCCTCGCCCGCAACAGCGCCGCCTTCGTCGCCCTGCGCTTTGCCGCTGCGCGCATGGGCGCGGTGCTGGTGCCGATCAACTTCATGCTCAACGCCGCCGATGTCCGCTATATTCTCGATCACAGCGGCGCCCGCCTGCTCTTCGTCGACGCCACCACCCTGGCCACCGCGCAAGCGGCCATCGCGCTGGAGCCAGGCTCCACCATCGAGGCCCTCTACGGCCTCCCCGGCGAGCACGACCCGGCCCCCACCACCATCCCCTCCTACGAAACCCTGTTCGGCCCCGCCACCCCGCCAGGGGATTGCCCCCCTGACGACCAGATCGACGCCGACACCCTGCTGCAGATCATCTACACCAGCGGCACGGAGAGCCGGCCCAAGGGGGCGATGCTCACCCACGGCGCGGTCATGTGGCAATATCACAGCTGCATCGTCGATTCCGAATGGCGGCAAGGCGTCACGGTGCTGCACGCCATGCCGCTGTTCCACTGCGCCCAGCTCGATGCGAAGCTGGGGCCGGGGGTGATGATGGGCGCCTGCAACGTCATCACCGGCAACCCCGCGCCGGAAAACATCCTGCGGCTGCTGGAAGCGCACCGCGCCGAAATGTTCTTCGGCCCGCCGACGGTATGGATCAGCCTGCTGCGCTGCCCCGCCTTCGACAGCACGGATCTCTCCGCCCTCACCCAGGCCACCTATGGCGCCTCGATCATGCCCGGCGCCGTGCTGGCGGAAATCCAGCAACGCCTGCCCCATCTGCGCCTGTGGAATTTCTACGGCCAGACCGAGATCGCCCCCGTCGCCACCGTCCTCCACCCCCACGAGCACGCCGCGCGCCCCTCGTCCTGCGGCCGCGCGGTGCTGCATGTCACCACCCGCGTCGTCGACGAGGACATGCACGACGTGAAACCCACTATCGATGGCAAGGGCGGCGAGATCGGCGAGGTCGTCCACCGCTCCCCCCACCTGATGCTCGGCTACTGGCGCGATCCCGAACGGACCGCCGAGGCCTTTGCCGGCGGCTGGTTCCACAGCGGCGATCTGGCGACGATCGACGAGGAAGGCTACATCACCATCGTTGATCGCAAGAAGGACATTATCAAGACCGGCGGCGAGAACGTCTCCTCCCGCGAGGTCGAGGAAGCCATGTACCGCCACCCCGCCGTCGCCGAAGTCGCCGTCGTCGGCCTGCCCGATCCGCGCTGGGTCGAAGCCGTCACCGCCTTCATCACCCTGCGCCCGGGCGAAGCCGCGACAGAAGCCGACCTCCTGACCCACGGCCGCCAACACCTCTCCCACTTCAAGGCCCCCAAACGCGTGGTCCTCGTCGACAGCCTCCCCCGCAACGCCAGCGGCAAACTCCTCAAACGCGATTTGCGGAGCCTTTGACCAGCACACAGAAAGTGAACGAATGACGCGCCTTAAACTGCCCAAGCCCGTTGCCG